>CAMCIE010000055.1 GCA_945874815.1 uncultured Bacteroidales bacterium | reverse complement strand
GTGTACAGGAGTCCTTGCGCAGGCATGCAGCGGCAATTGGCCGTCGTGCCAACGACGGGATGTATTTCTTCGATTATGGAAATGCTTTCCTTCTTGAAGCATCCAGGGCTGGCGCAGATGTTATGGGTGAAAATGGAAGGTTCCGCTATCCTTCTTATGTTCAGGATATTATGGGTCCGCTTTTCTTCGATTACGGTTTTGGGCCGTTCCGCTGGGTATGCATGTCCGAGAGTCCGGAGGATCTGGCAAAGACGGATGAGATTGCATCACGCGTGCTGAAGGAGATTGTTGCAACGGCTCCGGCTGAAATCCGGGGTCAGATGAATGACAATATCCATTGGATTGACGAGGCGGGAAGGAACAATCTGGTCGTAGGTTCGCAGGCACGTATCCTTTATGCTGACTGTGAGGGTCGTACGAAGATTGCCCTGGCTTTCAACGAAGCGATACGCAATGGCGAGATTTCAGCTCCTATCGTCCTTGGACGTGACCATCACGATGTTTCAGGTACTGACTCCCCATTCAGGGAGACTTCGAATATTTACGACGGTTCAAGTTTCACTGCCGACATGGCCGTGCAGAATGTCATAGGCGACGGATTCAGGGGAGCTACCTGGGTGTCCATCCACAATGGTGGCGGAGTCGGCTGGGGCGAGGTCATGAACGGTGGTTTCGGTATGGTCATCGACGGCAGTGAAGATGCTGACAGACATATCAGTCAGATGCTGCTCTGGGATGTGAACAACGGTATTGCAAGACGCAGCTGGGCACGCAATGAGGGTGCCGTGAGCGCAATCAGGCGTGAGATGGAGAGGACTCCGGGGCTGAAGGTCACCTTACCGAATTTCGCTGACGATGATCTGATTCGTAAGGCTCTTGAGCGTTAGTCTGGATGTTACAGGAAAGATGAGGATTGTGTGTTTATTGAGATCCCTGGAAGTTGGAGGTGTGGAAAGACAGCTCACAGGGCTTGCCGTGCTTCTGAAGGAGGCTGGCCATGATGTTGAAATTGTGACTTATATCCCCAGGGATTTCTTCAGCAATTATCTGAAGGAGAACGGAATACCCGCCACTTATATTCCAAAGAGGCTGGGTCCGTTCACTCTTGCCAGAGACATTGCCGCTCATTTGAAAGAGCAGGGCACCCAGTTGGTGATTGCTTTCGCTTCAAGCGCAAGTTCCAAGGCCTGCCTGGCGAAATTCATCTTCAGGGATTTCAAGCTGATAGTATCTGAGAGGATCCTCTTCAAGAGTTTCCATCTGAACGACTGGTTCAGCTTTATGTTATACTCCAAAGCGGATTGGATTATAAGCAATTCGTACGCTCAGCACAATCATGTGACGAGCTTCGTTCCAGCCTTCCGGAAGAAGGCTTCCGCGATTATCAATTTCGTGGATGTTGACAAATTCGTCCCTGCCCCGAAGAAAGGCAGGGATGGAGTTGTCAGGATTGCCGTAGTTGCCAGAGTGAGCCGCAGGAAAAATCTCCACGGGCTGATCAAGGCGGCAGGTATTCTGAAAACCAGGGGTTTGCAGTTCAAGATTGAATGGTATGGTGCAACTCGCCAGAGCAGATTCTGGAAGAAATGCATGGCTTTGATTTCCAAGCTCGGGCTCGATGATGTTTTTGAGATAAAGGATGCTCTTCAGGATGTCCGGGCGATCTATCACAATGCTGATGTTTTCTGTCTCCCGAGTTTTTACGAAGGCACTCCCAACGCAGTCTGCGAAGCCCTCTCGTGCGGGCTTCCTGTTGTATGCAGCGATGTGAGCGACAATGCGCTCTATGTACAGAAGGGAGTGAACGGATGGTTGTTCGATCCGACTGACCTGGATGACATGGTCAATGTGCTTGAAGAGGTCATCACGAAAGGGCGGGACAAATTCGAGGAATATGGCAGCGCCGGACGGGAAATTGCCATCCGAAAACTATCCATGGACAGATTCCGCAAAGAGTATCTCTCTCTAATTGAACAGCTTGCTGAATCCAATGCGTAGAGTCACCCCGAAACTGTTCTGATACACCTTTCCCACATCTCCGTACAAGCCTGCGTTCAAGGAAATTGGAAGGTCTTTGAGGAATCTGTCAAATCCAAGTTCAAGAGCGAGCGAAAGCTGCCATGGTGTGGATGCAAACATTGAGCTCTCGCCCTGATGGTATTGTCCATAATTCTTGCTGAAGGTGGATTTCAATGTATAAGGAAGATAGATATTGCCTCGAAGGGCAAGGTGATGAGCCCTTACTCTGTTGCATATCACACCTTTGGTGATTCCATTCTCATCCGGTGCATTCGGGATGATCAGGGGCAGTCCTATCGTACGTCCATGGAATGTCCATCCGCTGGCATATTCCCCGTTATTGAAATAATTGTCACCGCCTCTGAGCACTATTTTTCCATAAAATGGATCGGATGGATCCTGATTTGCCTTTTCTTCCTCTGTGGCAGGGCGGTCATGGGCCGGACCGGACTGCCATGTGGTGGTCACAAGTTCATAGATTACATCCGTCACGATTGCATCCCTGTCTTTCATTGCAAATGCGAGTGACCACACTCCGTCAGGGAAGTTCTGAAGTCTCATTCCGGAGCCGTCCTCGAAGAGTTTGTCATATTGGAAGGTCATGGTGAACGGATTGGCACGCCAGATTATCCTTATATATTCCCTGCCAAGATGGTTGCCAAGTACGTTAATCTGGTCCGATGTCGTAGCATCCGAACCTCCGCTCCTGCCCAGGAAAATCTTCATATAATCCCTGAAAGATGATGGTTGGGGGCCGTATTTCGGAGACTCCCCTCCCCATTGTGCCCAATGCTCGAATCCGCCTATGAAATCCACTTTGCGTCCGAGGGCGACCTTAAATGAAAGTGATTTGTTGTGCAGGAGCGCATTTTTCACATATCGGTTGTCAGTCATCTGATAATGTGCAAGATTGGCTTTGAGACCGAACCAATGTCCCTTTTCGAAATAAATCCAGTCCGACCACAGGTTCACTCCGGGCAGATTCCGGGCATTGCCAGTGTATATGACGTCTCCTCCGGTTATTGACAAATCTCCCAATTCTCTGGTTCTAGGAGCTATGCCCACATCCAGACGAATCATTTTCCATCCTCCTGACACATACAGACGGTTGACAAAAGCAGATTTCCTTCCCGGGTCATAGGGGCTGTTTGCTTTCAGTGCTCCGGCCAGATCCCCTTCGGCTTCAAAAAACAGTCCGTTGGCGGCATGGTATCCGAGCCTGGCCCCTGCCCTGAGAAGGCCTGATGATGTGACTGGCAGTGTTCCTTCCTCACCTGTCCTGGCCCAGAATGGCATGTAATCACCTGTGCCATAGGCACCTCTGAGGGAGGCGTTGAATTCGGCAGACCAACCCTGGGCATTGATGTTATATATCGGGAAAAGTAAAAGAGCGACACACACGCTCACAATTCTGAGCATTTTCATAGAAAATAGAGATTTATCGCGGCAAATATAGCAAGTTATATGTAAATATTGTGTAAGTTTGCGTTACATTAAATTAATATGCAATGAATAATAGCCATATCATTTCAAAGGATAAATTGACTATCGAACGTGTCAAGGAAATCATTGATAACCATTTGACCATTGAAATCGGAAAAGAAGCGGAAGAGGCGGTGCTCAAATGCCGCAAGTTCCTCGATGAAAAAATGAAAGACATCGGAAGACCGGTGTATGGTGTGACTACAGGATTCGGCTCTCTCTGCAACATCACAATCCCTTCTGAGGACCTTTCTCAGCTTCAGCACAATCTGGTAATGTCACATGCCTGCGGTACCGGCGAGCTTGTGCGTCCGGAGATTGTAAAACTGATGCTTCTTCTCAAGATTCAGTCTCTTTCGTACGGTTTCTCAGGTGTCCAGCTCGTGACTGTCAGGAGGTTGGCAGATATGTTCAACAATGACATCATCCCGGTGGTCTATCAGCAGGGTTCGCTCGGAGCTTCCGGAGACCTTGCCCCTCTGGCCCACATGTGTCTGCCGCTGATAGGTCTGGGAGAAGTATATTTCAACGGCGAAATCAAAAGCGCCGCCCAGGTGTGGAAGACTCTCGGATGGGAGCCTATCAGGCTAAAGTCGAAGGAGGGCCTTGCCCTTTTGAACGGAACCCAGTTCATGAGTGCCCATGCAGTTTGGTCTGTCATCAATGCTGAAAGGCTTTCCAGGTGGGCCGACATAATCGGCACGTTGTCACTAGAGGCTTATGACGGTCGCATTGAGCCATTCTATCCTCAGGTCCATCAGGTCCGCCCTCACCAGGGACAGATTGAGACTGCCGCCAACATTCTTCATCTTCTGAAAGGCAGCCAGATTATAGAGAGGCCTAAGAAACATGTCCAGGATCCATATTCATTCAGATGCATGCCGCAGGTGCACGGTGCTGCCAAGGACACTCTCAGATATGTCAAGTCTGTAATCGAGACTGAGATAAACAGCGCAACTGACAACCCTACGGTCTTCCCTGATGAAGACCTCATCATTTCAGCCGGCAATTTCCACGGAGAGCCGATTGCCATTCCTATGGATATGCTTGCCATTGCAATGTCGGAGTTGTCAAATATCTCAGAAAGACGTATTTACAAGCTCATCTCCGGTCAGAGGGACCTTCCGAGCTTCCTGGTTGCAAAGAGCGGTATCAACAGCGGATTCATGATTCCTCAATACACTGCTGCTTCAATCGTAAGCCAGAGCAAGGGTCTTTGTATGCCGGCAAGTGCAGATTCCATCCCTTCATCACAGGGTCAGGAGGACCATGTCAGCATGGGTGCCAATGCTGCCACCAAGCTTGTCAGAGTGGTTGAAAACACTGAAAGGGTGCTTGCAATCGAGCTCTTCAATGCAGCACAGGCTCTTGAGTTCAGACGTCCTCTCCGTTCTTCCGATGCTATCGAGCATCTTCATCAAGAGTACAGGAAGGTCGTTCCGTTCATCAATGATGACACTTATATGCATCCGCTTATCGAGAAATCGATTGAATTCCTGAGGAAATGAGGACGTTGATTCACAATATCGGCACTCTGGCCGGTATCCTTCCGCAGGGTAAACGTAAACTATCAGGAGAGGAGATGGGCAAGGTCGAATGTATCGACAATGCCTGGCTTCTTGTCGATGACGGTATTATTGTGGATTTTGGTCCCGTGTCTGATTCTCCTCTGCCTCAGGCCGATAAGATGATTGATGCGAAGGGAGGCTATGTGATGCCTTCTTTCTGCGATTCTCACAGTCACGTCGTATATGCCGGGTGCCGCGACGGGGAGTTCCGTGACAAAATCGCCGGGCTGAGCTACGAGGAGATTGCTGCCAGAGGCGGCGGTATCCTCAATTCCGCTGATTTGCTCCACTCCACTTCGGAGGATGAGCTTTTCAGGCAGTCAATCCAGAGAGTTCAGGAGGTGATGGCTAAGGGTACTGGCGCTCTTGAGATAAAGAGCGGATATGGGCTCACTACGGAAGATGAGCTGAAAATGCTTCGCGTTATTAAAAGGATACGTCAGGCGGTTCCTATTGAAATAAAGGCGACTTTTCTAGGGGCACATGCTGTTGGAAGAGCTTTCAGGGGCAATCAGCAGGGTTATGTTGACCTTGTTTGTAATGAAATGATTCCAGCGGTGGCTGCGGAGAATCTTGCTGAATTTGTCGATGTTTTCTGCGATGAGGGGTTCTTCACAGTGGAGCAGACTGCCAGGATATTGGAGGTGGGAGCTGCCCATGGGCTGAAGCCGAAAATCCATGCCAACGAGCTGGCGGTGTCCGGAGGTGTCCAGGTGGGGGTGAAATTCGGTGCCTTGTCGGTTGACCATCTGGAAAGGACTACTGATGAGGAAATTGAGGTTCTGAAAGGCAGTCAGACCATGCCTACGATGCTTCCGGGGGCATCTTTCTTTTTGGGCATGCCGTATGGAAGGGCGAAGGATTATATTCGTGCCGGCCTTCCCGTGGCTCTGGCTTCAGACTATAATCCAGGTTCGTCCCCGAGCGGTGACATGCGTTTCGTAATGGCTCTGGGTTGCATCCGGATGAGACTTACTCCTGAAGAGGCATTCAACGCCTGTACGATTAATTCTGCCTATGCCATGGGGGTTGAAAGCATGCTCGGTTCGATAACCAGGGGAAAGAAGGCGTCTCTGATCATAACCAAGCCTCTGCCTTCACTTTCGTTCATCCCTTATGCCCACCAGAGTCCTTTCATAGCTCTAGGACCCGATTGTTTATTAAAACAGTTGGGTTATCATTGATGAATAAAGGCTAAATTATTATCTTTGTGTGGTATGCGATAAAAATTAAAAATTATGGAATACACATCCCCAAAATCTGAAATCATCATTCTGTCAACTGAAGGTTTAATTTGCATTTCAGGACAATCTGACACAGAAGACATTAGGACAATCACCGGAACATGGTCGATGTCAGCAGATGACTCATGGAGAAATATCGATTCGTTTGAAAGGTTTTAATGTTAATTTAATGATGAAAAGAATGTTCTTGGCAACATGCCTGTTGGCTGTCGTTGCCTGCGATATGAACAGACTGCCAGAAAGGAGTTCAGAACCTTCACATTTTACCGCGGTAACTGAAAGCAATGGCACAAAGACTTCTCTGTCAGACGATTATAAAGTTTTATGGAACAAAGGAGACTGCATCTCCGTTTTTGAGGGTTCTACCGGCATATCAAAATATGCCGTGAGTGATGAATGTGCCGGTACCACCCATGGCACATTTACCCTTGTCTATGAGCCGGAAGAGGGATCTTCCCTTGATGCAAACATTGCTATATATCCGTATTCTGACAATCTTTCTTGTTCCCAGTATTCAGGTTCATACATTATCTCTGGATTTGTCCTTCCTGAGTATCAGACATATAGTGCCGATTCATTTCCAAATGAGAACTTCATTATGGCTGCCGTGACAGAATCTGCATCACAAAGAAACTTGAGTTTCAAGAATGTGCTCGGTGCCCTGGAACTCAACCTGACTGGAAGCATGACAGTGAGTTCAATCCGGATTGAAGGAAATTCAGGAGAAAACCTTTGCGGATCTGCTTCAGTTTCTGTCAGTGCAGGAAGCAATCCCGACATCACCCTTACCGGGAATGGGACTTCTGTGACACTTATTTGCGGTAGAGGCATTCAGCTGTCTCCTTCCAAGGCAACAAGATTCATTATCAGTCTTCCACCAGTGAATTTCAGCAAAGGTTTCACTGTCACTATCGCTGATATGGATGGTTCAACCAATGTTGTTTCTACGTCAATGCAGAATCAGGTGTATAGGTCAACAATCCTGACCATGCCTGAGTTGACTGTGCCAGTTACAGACGGTGGCGATGAAACTGACCCACAGGGAAACATCGTATTCCAGGACACTGTTGTCAAGCAGATGTGTGTCAAAGCTTTCGATACCGACCATGATGGCGAGCTTTCAACTGCAGAGGCAGCAGCCGTGAAAGATTTGCGCTTGCTGAGCTCAACAGCGGATTTTGTCAATTTCAATGAATTGAAGTTTTTTACTTCAGTCACGGAAATACCGGACGGGCTGTTCAGGAACTCCAAATTGGAAAGCATCATCCTGCCGGAAAGCATAGAAATCATTGGAAACCATGCATTCGATACCTGCTGGTATCTGAAGAATCTGGAGCTTTCACCCAATCTTACCGATATCGGAGATTATGCTTTCTATTATTGTTATTATCTTCCGTCCATTGACCTTCCGGCATCACTCAGGAGCATAGGCGAACATGCTTTCTATTATTGCTGGAATCTTTCATCTATCAACATTCCGGAGAAGGTAACCAGTCTGGGCAGCCATGCATTCGCTTTCTGCAACAAAATGACACAGGCTGTAATCTCAGGTTCCATAAATGAATTGGGAACTTCTGCTTTCGACAACTGCGCATCACTTGCGAAAGTTGTTCTGCCTGAATCAATTAAAGTTATCGGGTCCCAGGCAT
>CAMCIE010000054.1 GCA_945874815.1 uncultured Bacteroidales bacterium | reverse complement strand
CGCTACCAACGAGTATGATTTATGTATGTTCATACTATTTGATTGCCTTCAAACCGATGATCAATACCCTTCCGGCAGACGGATCCGTGGTTTCAACTTTCACATCAACGGCGTCAGTCGTTGGTACATCAAGTTCGAAATAATCAGAGCCGTCTGAAGCGAGGGTGATGGTATAAGGAGGGTTGCCGGAAGCACCGTCATTTGCCGGTGGGTTTATAGATTCTGAATTACCTCCCATGGTAATCTTAAGTTCTGCCGGTTTTGCCTTCCATGACAATGCATAGAAACCTACCTTCTTGGTTCCTGCAGGAATATGTATGGTTGCATCACCGCCTGCTGATCCCTTACCCAATTTGAGGAGATTTGATACTGAAACTCCGTTCACAACTGCGGTCTGGTTTAATGTGCCCGAAGATGTATTGTCGTACGCATTGGTGCCAAGTGTCCATGTAATTCCCTGAGGGTCATACTGCCCGGCCTCGCCGCCAGGATTGTCTCCGCCAGGGTTGTCACCGCCTTCTCCCGGAGTGAAACTTACGATATATGCATCCACAACCTCATGCTGGCTCTTGCTTTCATAGAAGAGATATTTGCCAAGGATAGTGATTGTACCTCCGTCCTTGACTTTGCTGGCCCATTCCGATCTGATTTCAGGAAGTACTGAATAAACATAGATTGTTCCGGTCTCGTCAGTGAGGTCGAAGCTGCAATATGTCACATTGAAGCGGGAAACGGTTCCTGTAAGTTCATAATAATTATTGGCATCTGCTGCAGCTATGAAGTCTGCCACAGTCTTCGTGCCTTTTGATTCAGGTTTTGAACCTGAGCCACCTTCTCCCGGA
Organism: uncultured Bacteroidales bacterium; assembly: GCA_945874815.1. Lineage (GTDB taxonomy): Bacteria > Bacteroidota > Bacteroidia > Bacteroidales > UBA932 > Cryptobacteroides. The sequence continues at coordinate 7,187 of CAMCIE010000054.1, read as the reverse complement.
GTGTAGCTTACGATATATGCATCCACAACCTCATGCTGGCTCTTGTTCTCATAGTAAAGATATTTTCCGTAAATGGTTATCTTGCCTCCGTTCTGGATTTTGCTGCTCCACTCGGATTTGCTGTCAGAGAGTACTGAATAAACATAGATTTTTCCGGTCTCATCAGTGAGGTCGAAGCTGCAATATGTCGGGTTGAAGCCTGATACTGTTCCTGTAAGCTCGTAATAATTGCTGTTGTCTGCGGCTGCAATGAACTCAGCAACAGTCTTCTTGCCCTTTGATTCAGGTTTTGAACCTGTAGATGTACCTTCACCGAAATTCTTTTCAACGGCACCGGAGAAGTCAACTGAAGTGCCTGCTGTCTCGGCAATCACGAGTTTGAGGTCGTCGATTCGGTATGAACTAGCAACGTCTGTTGTCAAGCATATTGAAAGTTTATCCGTGCCTGAAGGAACTGAGAAATTTGCGGAAGCAATGTTCCAGCGGCCTTCTGTCTGACCGCCTGCAAAAACATAATCGGTAAGTTCAACCCATTTGTTTGCATCCTTGCTCAGCCAGATATGGAATTCGCTGTTCTTGAAAACGCTTCCGTTGTCCTGAGAATATTTCTCTGTACCGAATGTAAACTGAAGTTTGGTTGCACCTGAAAGGGTGATGTTCTGAATTGCGAAATATGCATTCGATCCGAAGAAAAGGTTGTTGGAACCGGAGCCCTCATAATCCGAATAATTGCTGTCAGATTTTGAATTTGAACGGGTTGACATTGCCTTATATGCATAAGTCACTGTAGAAGCACCTGTTCCGCTGTGGTTCTGCCATCCGTCAAACTGGTCAAGATACGGATAGCTTGAGCCTGAACCATAAGTTTTCTGAGCCTCTTCCTTGTCAAAGTCATTTGAATAGAGAATGAGCTGCTCAGCAGATCCTCCAGGGCCGGCCTGGTTCACCGTAAGGCTTACCTTTGACATTCCGATTGTGAAAATAATGTCAGCACTGCGGTCCATTCCTTTGTTCTCAAGAACGGTCACAGTCACTTTCTGCTCATCTGACGATGCTGCTCCGTTCTCGGGAGAGACTACCACCCAGTCCTGGGCAATGGATTCAACCATCCACTCACGAGTTGCCTTGACAGACAGGATCTGCTCACCACCTGCTGCTTCAAAGGACATTTCCTGGGTACTTAGTTCAATCTTCGGCAAGCCGAGATTACCCTGCGGCTGTTCACAAGCGAGCATCATCAATGCCGCCAGAACATAAAAAAACAAATGTTTGATTTTCATTTTATGTTATTATTTAATTACTGATTTCCGACCTTGGCACTCATTATCGGTTCACATAAAGCCCTGAAAGCAATTGCAAATCGAATTTTTATATTTTATCGGAATGAACCTGTAAATTTATCATAAATAAACTACATTTCACAATAAAATATAATAACTTTGAAAAAAAATGTGGGAATTGATATGGAAATAGAGAAAGATTTGATTTTTGAAACAGCGGAGAGATATGTGAATGATACGGGATTGTCAATCTTCCTTACCGGAAAAGCAGGCACGGGTAAAACAACATTTCTCAAATATATCACAGGTACCACATCCAAGCGCTTCGTCATCCTGGCGCCAACGGGAGTCGCAGCAATCAATGCCGGAGGAGTCACCATCCATTCTTTCTTCCAACTTCCTCTCTGCCCATATCTTCCTGAGGTAAAGGAACTTATTACCGAATATCAGATGCCTCAGAAAAGCGGTTTGCGAAAAAGCCGCATCAAGATGATCCGCACTCTGGACCTTCTGATTATTGATGAGATTTCCATGGTAAGGGCAGACCTGCTTGATGCCGTCGATATGTCCCTGAGAAGGTACCGCCGAAACGACAAACCCTTCGGCGGGGTGCAGCTCTTGATGATCGGCGATGCCAACCAACTCTCCCCCGTTGTGAAGGAAAATGAACGGGAATACATATCACGAGTCTATCCTTCCCCATATTTCTTCTATTCAAAGGCACTGCAAAAAGTGCCATATATCACCATTGAGCTTAGCAAGGTACACCGCCAGAAAGACCTGCATTTCCTGAATATCCTCAATTCCATCCGGGAGAACCGGATAAGCCAGGGGATTCTAGATGAATTGAACCGGAGGGTCGGGGCATTTGACGAAAGCCAGTGCGGTGATGTCATCCGTCTCACCACCCACAACAGCCAGGCAGACCGGATAAATACGGCAAAGCTTCAGGCCCTTGGAACAAAAGCATTTGAGTGGGAGGCCGAGATTGAAGGAGATTTCCCGGAAAACCTGTATCCTGTTGAGAAAATCCTGACTTTGAAAGTCGGCGCACAGGTGATGTTCGTTCGGAATGACGCACAGGGACAGTATTACAACGGCAAGATTGGAACCGTGCAGAGAATTGACAATCAGGGAATTGTAACGGTTACTGACCAGGACGGACAGGAGATTGTCGTCGAGCAGGCTGAATGGCCGAATCTGCAATATTCGCTTGACAAAGAGTCGGGAGAAATACGTCAGGACACTGCCGGGGTGTTCAGGCAACTTCCTCTGAGGATTGCCTGGGCCATCACAATACATAAAAGCCAGGGTCTGACCTTTGACAAGGTCATTATAAATGCCGGCGCCGCCTTTGCCTTCGGCCAGGTCTATGTCGCTCTGTCCCGTTGCCGCAGCCTGGAGGGTATTTCGCTGGATGAGCCAATCAGTCCTTCGGTCGTTTATTCAGATACGAATATTGCCCGGTTCAACAGGGACATACCGTCTTTCGAGGACGTACGGACAAGGCTGGAGGGTGAGCAATTGAGCTATTATTTTGATAATCTGAGGGATATATTTTCATTCGACCGTTCTTGCAACCTGATGGGATGGGTGGCCAAGGTGTTCAGGACCAAGCTGAGTTCCGTTTATCCGGACTATATCGTAAAAATCGAAGTGGCTCTTGCAGGGATAGATGCCGCAGCCAAGGTCGGGGAAAAATTCCGCAGGCAGCTCAGCAAGATTCAGGACGGGTACAGTGGTGCGGAATCGGAAGAATATCTGCAGCATAGGCTGAGCAAGGCAGTGGATTACTTCTTGCCAACCTTCACTCAGGCACGCCTGCTCGTGCAGGATATTTCCACTCTTGAGATTGACAACAAGGAGAATAAAAAAGCTCTGAAAGAGGCCTGCGAGGAGTGTCTCCCAGCGCTCCTGACCGAGTGCAATGCCATGGAGGCCATTCAGAAGGGTAATTTCAGCATAGAGAAATACAACAGAATACGCACAGATGCCTATCTTGCAGAATTGCCGGCAAAGGGCAGACGCAAGCTGAAGAAGGTCGAAAAGGCAGAAGGCGAATCTCCTGCTGTCAATGAAGATTTGCGCGAGCGCCTGATGAAATGGCGCACAGAACGCTTCAAGGCGGACAATGTCCCTGCCTATGCCATCATGCACCAGAGCACCCTGCTGGAAATCGCCATGCTGATACCCAAAACCAAGGCGGAACTTCTTTCCATCAAAGGCTTCGGAGAAGCCAAATTCAAGAAATACGGCGAAGAGATCCTGGCCATCTGCGCAGAATTCTGACGGGATTCGGAGGATTTCTGCCAAATAATAACGGCCGCCCGGAATCCGGACGGCCGCAATATTTTGGAATTAATTTGATGCCTTATTTATAAGAAACTTTGATTTCATTAAATCTTACCTGAGCAGTTGCATCAAATGAGATTGATTTAGCGGAACCCGTCCATACAATAGAAGTCTCTCCATTCTCAACCTCACCTGTATTAACTGTAACAGGACCTTTCTTACCACCATACAATACAAACTCAAGCTTTACGATTTCTTTCTCCGCTGAGAAGGTAAGAACATCATGAGCGTAGAACCTTACACCAGGATCTTTTGCATTGAAATTGGATGCAGAAGTTCCATTCTGTTTATCATAAGAACAAGTAAGGGAACCCATCTTATAGGTCTTTCCAACTTCGAATGTAGTTGCATCGCTAAAACAGTTTGCCATAACGATGGACTCTGACTTGGCATCGTCACCAGGAGTCTCCGGCTCTTCACCTGCTGGAGCAGTATACTCCAGACAAATTCCGCCAGCAGCCATTTGAGGTGTTCCTTTGTATGAACCCCTCTTACCGGCTACGGTTATCTTACCACCAACCTGCGGATTCAAAGTTGCTACAGATGATTTGTCAAAAGTAGTGACTCGGTAAAGGAATACTGAATTATCTCCATCCTTAATAGTAATGCCAACATTATTGTAGCTCTCGCTCAAGTCTTTGACCTCAACAATTTCACCAGAAACAGAATAGACAACATCATCTTCTGCAGCAGCAAGGAATTCTGCTACCGTAGCTTTGGTATAACGCTCGTGTGAGACATATACGCCACCCTGCGCCATCTGAGGAGCTCCATTATAAGAACTTCTCTTTCCGACGAAAGTAACCTTATCTCCGACTGCCAGACCGAGATCCTCGATATTGCCTTCTTTTGTGACGGCTCTGTAAATCTTCACAGTCTCTCCAAGGCCACCGGCAATAACCAAATCAGCATTATGATACTGTGCGCTTGCCGAAATGCTCCTGATAACGCCTGTAACCCTATACTGAGTCTGGCCTTCTGCGGCAGCAAGGAATTCAGCAACTGTTGCATCAATGATTGAACCCTCCTGAGTGAACTCATAGAATACCTTTGAAGAACCTGAAGCGAAGTCAATCTGGCCTTTGCGGTCACCACCTTCGTTAGGGAAGAGTTTCACGGTTACGACAGCTGTATCAGCAGGGTTGGTCTCAATCTTTGTAGGAACACCTGCAATGGTCTTTACATCAACAACAGAAGCCCAATCCCTGTACTCTGCAGGAACTGAAGGGTTGAAGTTGCTGCCCTTGTAAGCCACCTTGACAGCATATTCACCACCTTCCTTAGGATAAGTCTGAGACTCGGTGAGAACTTTTGCAAGTGACTTGGTTATCTTGATTACCGTTACGTTTACAAGTTCTACAGTTGAGCCGTAAGTAGTCTTAGGACCTTCAACCTCTACAACGTCACCGACCTCGATTCCAAGGCTTGTGAAGTTCTTCTCGGCACCTTTTGCATCGAGGGTACCATAGATATAAACCTCACCTGTAGCATCCTGAAGGTACCAGTTACCATAAGTTGTGTTGGCGATGGCTGTACAAGTACCCTTGGTTCTGTATGTCTTGCCGTCCGGGCCTGCAATAATCTCGGCACAAGTAGCGCTTGAAGCCTCAAGAGAGCCCTGACGTACACGGAGAATCTGGGTGTTGTTTCCAGCCTTTACTTCGATGTCAATCTCATGGCCGTTTGCAGATGCCTCGGCAGAGAAAGTGATTTTATACTCGCCAGCTTCGCCTGACATTGCAGAGGCAGCAGAAAGCCAAGAAGGAGTTCTTGTTTCGTTGCCATCCTTGTCAGTTGTGATAACCTCTGGCCAAGATTTGGTTACAACGAAATTCCAAGCCTCAGTAGCTGTGAGAGTAATCTCGACAGAACCGCCATTCTCAGGGATTGAGAGATAGGTCTGTGAAAGTTTGATATTGTCATAAGATCCGGTAGGACCTTCTTTAACGCAACCTGCAAGCAAAAGAACGGCTGACAGTACGATTGAGAATAAATATCTGAGTTTCATAATCAAATTCACGTTTATTAGTTAAACATATACTTTATTCCCACTGATGCATACCAGCACTGTCCGATTGCAGGGTTTGGAGCAAATGTCTGAGTTGAACCGCTGACTGCCTTAGGTGTAGAGAATACTGGGTAACCCTCTGCATCTGTCTTCTCATATTTCAGGATACGTCCTGAATTGAGGTCAGAGTTCATGGTCTTGCTTACGCCCCACTTGCTGTTGAAGAGGTTGAGAACGTTCTTGAGGTCAACGCTGAGCTGGATTGTATTGACAGACTTGCCAGCCTTGATCTTGAAGTCGTGCTTGTAGCCGAAGTCAACCCTGTGTACCCATGGAGAGTAAACGCTGTAGCCCTCAGCATATTTGCCCTGGTTCTTGCTCAGGTATTTGTCCTTGTGGACATAATCCATGAAGCGGTCACGGTCGCTGTCTGAAACGAAACGGAACTCATTGTTCTTAACCTGCTCGTCAGTTGGGATGTAGATTGCATCGTAAGAATATCCGTCACCGTTCATGTCGTTTGCAAGCATGTACGAGTAGTTATATCCACCTCTCCATGCCTCATATACGAAGCTGAAATGGTTGCCGGATTTGTCTGAGTGAGTGAGGGAAGCAATCACACGGTCAGGAGTAACGTACTGTGAGTTGTGAAGCCTGATGTTGTTAGGACCCTCAGATGTAGGAACATAGGTGAATGCAGACTCAGCAGCTGAACCCGGCATACCGGTCAGTTCCTTTGATGCTGTATGAGTGTAGGCAGCCATGATGCTGAGGCCTTCCACTGGACGCATGTTCATGCTTACGCTTGCTGAATATCCGTAACCCTTGTTGGTGTTCTCAAGCACGAATGCCTTGGTAGTGTTCCTGAAGTTTGAAGGATAGATTGGACGGTTGTCTGCTCCGTTCCATCTTACGAATCCGTTAACCGGTTTCATAGACCAGTCAGAGATAGAAACACCGTTCACAGTCTTGTTGTAGATTCCCTCTGCAGAGATTGAGAATGGGAATGAAGTAGGGAATTTGTAATCAAAAGCGAGAGATGTCTTCCAAACCTGAGGCATCTTGAATTTAGGATCCACTGCTGAGATTGAAGATGGTTTTGTACCGGTCTCAGGAGTGATGGTTGAAGGATAACCCATGGCGATGAGTTTGTCAAGGAGGGCCTGAGTTGTTGCCTTTCCGTTGGCGTCAGTTACGAGACCGCCTTTGAAGTTGTCCATACCACCCTCGATGCCAAGCTTCTTGAGGTTGCTCTCATTGAGCTGAGCCTGATACTGTACGATACCTGAGTTGGTAGGCATGTTGGTGAAGAATACCAAAGGAAGACGTCCTGAGAAGAGACCTGTACCACCACGCATCGTGAGGCTCCTGTCTTCAGTGATATTCCAGGTGAAACCTACACGTGGAGAAACTGTCACACTTGCTGAAGGCCATTTGCCTGTATCAATGTGACGCTCATTGCCCTTGCTGTCATAATAAGTAAGGTCAAGGATAGCATTGTTGGTCATAAGGTCCTTGTTGTCGAAGAAGAGACCGTCAAGACGCAG
>CAMCIE010000053.1 GCA_945874815.1 uncultured Bacteroidales bacterium | reverse complement strand
TGACATTTCGATGACTTTTTAGTCAGCCAGTTTTTTGGTTATATAAAAGAAGAAAGGTAGATGCATCACTGCAGCTACCTTTCGCAATTCTAACCTAAAACTTAACCTATGAAAAAACTATTCGGTTTTGAGATATTGCCAATTCTGTGCCAATAGCAAGACTGACACCCGGCAAATATCATCAAAGGAGAAGTTTTGGAATATCATCAATCCTTTTGACAATAGTGATTCTGTCAGATTCCGGCATATCCATCATTTCATGTGTCCAGACAATCTCATGAGGGGTGTTGATGGCATACCCTCCGATATTGATTACCGGAGCAATGTCAGACTTGACGGAATTTCCCACCATGAGCATCTGTTCAGGCTTCAGATTGTGCTTCGAAGCAAGCTCCAGATAGTTTTCCTCTGTCTTGTTTTCCATCACTTCGATATGGTGGAAATATTGGCTCAATCCGGATTTGCGATATTTTGCCATCTGCTCGGTCACGTCACCCTTGGTGGCGACAACAAGCTCGAATCTGCCACAGAGTGCCTTCAAAGTTTCTTCCACCCCTTCAATGATCCGGAACTCATGATAGGTCAGGTCACGGATGATCTTCTTGATGCCCGTATATATTTCCAATGGAAGGTTTCCTCCGCAAAGTTCCATGGCAGCATCGGTCATGCCTATCAGATAAGTCTTTGAACCATAGCCGAATACAGGAATGTTTTCCTCCTGCTTCTGCCAGAGCAACTGCTGCAGGCCCTCCGGCCCGGACCAGTCTGAAAGAAGCCGGGCAAACTGCGCCTCCGCCTCTCTGAAAAAACTCTCGTTCTCCCAAAGCGTGTCGTCGGCATCGAAAAATATGTGAGTGAATCTATTTCTCAGATCAGTCATCGCACTACTCCTGTGATGCTGTATCCGTGCTGTCTGCTGCTGAGGCAACATCCGGGATTTGCACCTCTACCGGTTTGACTGTGATGATTCTCACATCTTCCAAAGGACGGTCGTACCTGTCAGTTGGAACTTTTGCAATCTTGTCAATAACATCCAGTCCCTCAATGGTTTCACCGAAGATTGTGTATTGTCCGTCAAGGTGAAGGCAGTTGTTTTCATCCTGGACAATGTAGAACTGTGAACCAGAGGAAGCCTTCTTCGGATTGGCCATGTCACCTTTCCTTGCGGCTGCAATTGCTCCCTTCTTGTGCCAGTATTCATTCACGAACTCAGCCGGAATAGTATAGTCAGGTCCGCCCTGTCCGTAGAGCGCCACCTTTGAAGTATCCCTTGTGTATGGATCTCCGGCCTGGATCATGAATCCGTCGATTACCCTGTGGAAAAGCAGACTGTCATAGTAGTGCTCTGCAACCAGTTTCACAAAGTTCTCACGGTGTTTCGGTGTCTTTGAATAAAGTTTGATACGCATTGTGCCCATGTTTGTAACTATATCAAACATAGGCTCTTCCATTCTTTGTCTTTCCATTTCAAGTGCTGTTTTCAGACTGTCGTTCTGCTGCATGTCACCCTTTTTGCCCGCATTTGAAGAGCATGACGAGCAAGATACAAAAGATGAAGCTGCCGCAAGGGATGCACAGATGACAGTGATTTTTAAAATGTTCGGTTTCATAATACTTGTTGTCAAATCCGTGCAAAATTAGGCAAAAATAATTAATTTTGTTATTTATTATTTTCATTGCCGGAAGTTCGGCAATCTGGATGCCCGGACAGACCGGGTGACAAAAGAACATATTATGGCAAACCCATTGAAACAACTCGCCGGCCAGACTGTAATCTACGGAATGAGCACCATTCTGGCCCGCATTATAAACTTTCTCTTCGTCCCGATTTACACCAGGCTCCTCACCCCGGAGAGCTACGGTGTAGTCACTGAATTCATGGCCTATATAGCCGTGCTCCAGGTAGCATTGGTCATGGGCCTTGAAACAGGATGTTTCCGATTCGCCAACAAGGAGGGAGTAAGTGCGGACAAGGTCTATTCAAACGCCTTTGTAACCGTATTCGGAGTAAGTGCGGCTTTCCTCGCCCTTATGATTGCCTTTGCAGGACCGATATCCAACGCCCTTGGCTATGAAGGCTATTCATCCTGCATAATGTACATGGGGGGAATCCTGGCAATCGACAGTGTGACGGCAATCATGTTCGCCAAACTCCGTCAGGAAAACAAGGCTCTCAAATTCGCCATCCTCAAGACTATCAAGATAATAACAGAGACCGCAGCGAATCTCGTACTCTTTCTGGTCTATCCGAAAGTCGTGCACGAAGGCTCATGGATGCTCAATTTCGTCCCTGCCACTCCGGATTTCAGCTATGTCATCTTTGCAATATTCATCAGCTGCATAGTCTGCGGACTGCTTTTCATCCCGGACATCCTCAAACTGACCTTCACATTCGACGCCAGGCTCCTGCGCTCGATGCTCGCATATTCGCTGCCTCTGATGGTCGCCGCCCTGCCCGGAGTAGTGAACGACTTCCTTGACAGGATTCTGTTCCGCTACTTCGACACCAACGCCGAGGCATGGCGCTCAAGCCTTGGAATCTATCAGGCCGCAGTGAAACTTGCCGTGATAATGAACCTTTTCATTCAGATGTTCCGCTACGCCGCCGAGCCATTCTTCTTCAGACGCGCCAGGGAAAAAGACTCCGGAGTGTTGTATGCCTCTGTCCAGGAGTATTTTACAGCTTTCTGTGGCCTGGTCTTCCTTGGAGTTATCCTCTATATAGACATCATATCCCTGATTCTCGGCCCTCAGTTCCGCTCGGCAGTGGGAGTCGTGCCGGTGATGCTTCTGTCCTACATGATTCTGGGCATGCTTTTCAATGTTTCCATGTGGTACAAACTTTCCGGCAAGACCAATATGGCGATATGGATAACCCTCGCAGGACTGGTTGTTACGGCCATTGTGATCATTGTCTTCATGCCGAAATATTCCTATTGGGCAGCAGCCTTCGGCCATCTTGCCAGCTATGTCGTAATGTTTGTATTAAGCTCAATACTCGGTGCAAAATATTACCCGATACCATACCGCTGGGGCCGGATATTGTTGATAATGCTCTGTATGGGAGCTATTTACGGCGTGTCTCTCCTCGTGGACAATTCATTCTTCCCTTCAGGCGGTACAACGACAGAAACAATCATAAAACTCATTGTACACACCATCCTCATTCTGATTTATGCAGTCTCAAGCTGGTGTATCATAAGGACACAAACTAAACGCCATTAATATGAAAAAGTTATTTTACATCATTCTTGCCATCGCATCGGCAGTCTCGTGCACAGGTTTGAGAGAATTGGACGGAGACTATTTGCTTGATATCATCCCATATCCTGAGGATGTAACCATAAGGTCAGGCTCGTTCAACGCTGCAGGAGCAATCTTCCATTGTGACCCGTTGATGGATGAGGCCTCCCGCAATGTGGCATCGAAATTTGCAGCCCGCCTGTCCGAAGCTACGGGCAAACCGAGTGAACTCATCGAAGGACGTGCAAGAGCCGGGTTCAATTTCATAGTGGACAAGGCTATGAAGCCGGAAGAATATTCTTTGTCCATAAGCCGTAAGGCAGTGGAAATCAAGGCCTCTGACCTGAATGGATTCAATTATGCAATCCAGACGCTCAAGCAGATGCTTCCTGAGGAGATATTCGGCTCGCAGGCTGATCCGGACGAGGATTGGCAACTTCATTGTGCAGTAATCAAGGATGCACCTCGTTTTGCATATCGCGGTATGCACCTGGATGTTTCACGTCATTTCTTCTCTGTAGAGGAAGTAAAACGCTACCTCGATGTTATGGAAGTGCATAAGCTTAACCGCCTCCACTGGCACCTTACCGACGACCAGGGCTGGAGGGTTGAAATCAAGAAATATCCCGAACTGACATCAAAGGGATCAATAAGGAAAGAGACCCTCGTGGGACATCTCAAGCCATCTGACAATACCTTTGACGGAGTTCCTTACGGAAAGGGCCTGTGGTACACTCAGGAGCAGATTCGCGAGGTTGTTGCTTACGCCGCTGCCAAGGGTATCACCATCGTACCGGAAATCGACCTTCCTGGTCACATGGTTGCCGCCCTGGCCTGTTATCCGGAACTTGGTTGTACCGGTGGTCCTTATGATGTCTGGACAATGTGGGGAGTAGCTGATGATGTCCTTTGTCCGGGAAATGAGAAAACTTTCGAGTTCATTGAGAATGTCCTTGATGAAATTGTTGAGATGTTCCCATCTGAATATATCCACATCGGTGGTGATGAATGCCCGAAAGTGAGATGGGAGAAATGCCCGAAATGTCAGGCAAGAATCAAGGAATTGGGTCTGGAGGGCGATGGAGCGCATTCGGCTGAGCATTTCCTCCAGAGTTATGTCACCGCCCGTGTCGAGGCCTATCTCGCAACAAAGGGCAGAAAAATCATCGGATGGGATGAAATACTTGAAGGTGAGCTTGCTCCTAATGCGACAGTAATGTCATGGAGAGGAATCCAGGGCGGACTTGCTGCAGCCAAACTCGGACATGATGCCATCATGACTCCAAACTCACACATGTATTTTGATTATTATCAGTCTGAGAATCAGGATGCTGAACCACTTTCAATCGGCGGATACCTCCCTGTGTCGAAAGTCTATTCATACGAGCCGTTCGAGGAGGGCATGAGCGAAGAAGAGAAATCCCACATTATCGGAGTTCAGGCCAACCTTTGGACTGAATATATCACCACTGACAGCCATCTTGAATACATGCTCCTTCCTCGTCTTGCCGCACTCAGTGAGGTGCAATGGTGCCAGCCTGAAGTCAAGAACTGGGAGCGCTTCCTCGAAAGTGTGGATGATATTTGTGAGATTTATGATGAAATGGGCTACAATTACGCCCGTCACATTCTCGATGATTAACATCCCCTCATTCATGCCGACCCCATTCCGTCATTCCGAGCGACCTTTTCCTGTCATTCCGAGTGACCTTTTCCTGTCATTCCGAGCGACCGAAGGGAGTCGAGGAATCTACCCCAGCAGTAAAATAATAATCTGCGCCGAAATAACCCTGAGAAAAATACTGACAGGGTAAACCGTCGCATAAGCCACTGAAGGTTCATCGCTCTGAGCTGTCGTATTCGCATAGTTCAGAGCGATTGGGTTTGCCATGCTTCCGCAAAGCATACCGACATTGGCCGCATAGCTTGTCTTGAAATACTTGCTTGCCAGAAAGCCAACAAGAAGCACAGGCACAATAGCAAGTGCAAGACTCAATCCCACCCAAAGCAATCCGTTGGTAGTGAAAACTGTCTCAAAAAAACCGGGACCTGCGCTCAGTCCGAGTCCGGCGAGATAGATGGTCAGACCCAACTGCCTGAGCATCAGGTTTGCACTGCGCGTAGTGTAGATTGACAAATGGAACCTTGAACCGAACGCACCCATCAGCAATCCCACGATAATGGGACCACCTGCAATGCCCAGCTTCACCGGCATGCTCATACCCGGTATGGCAACCGGTATGCTTCCCAAGATGAGTCCGAGTACAATTCCGAAAAATATCATGAAAAGATTCGGGTTATTGAGCATCTTGGCCTCGTTCCCGAGAATTTTGCCGACATTGTCAATGGCTTTTGATTCACCCACGATGGTGAGTCTGTCCCCAAGCTGGAGCCTCAGGGAAGGGGAGGCAAAGAGGTCAATACCAGCACGGTTGACCCGGGTAATATTTATTCCATAAGAATTGCGGAGCTTCAGCGATCCGAGTTTCACCCCGTTCAACTCAGGTTTCGTGACCAGAATATGTCTTGAAACCAACTGGCTGTCAATCGAATTCCAATCGATATCCTTCTTGTTCCAATCCACGTTTTCCTGCTGTCCGAATATCTGCCTGATGTGTTCGACATCCTTTTTGTTGGAAATCACAAGAGCATGTTCACCCTCCTCGACGATGGTTTCCGACGTAGGAATGATTACCTTTCCATTCTTCCAAATCCTGGAAATGACGAATTTCCTGTCAGTGTGCTTCATGATTTCCTTGATGCTCTGGCCGAAAATAGCCGGATTACACACCTGATATTCTACTACGAATGTATTTTCAGCCGATCCATCTTTGGGTTTCTGAACTTTTTTCCCGAAGACAGCCTTGAGAATGGCAACGCATATTATGACTCCAATGATACCGAAAGGATATCCCACAGCGCATGCCATGGCCATTCTGTCGGCTCCGGCAATGTCACCCGGATGTATCTGAAGCTGAGCCTGTTGCGCGGCACCGAGCATAGGGGTGTTGGTGGCGGCGCCGGATAACAGTCCTATCATGTCGCTAAGCGGAATTCCGGCAGTCCAATGGATGGCCAGAGCCATCAATGTGCCCACAATCAGCACTGACAGAGCCAGCAGATTCAGTTTGACACCGCCCTTCTTGAATGCGGAGAAAAAACCCGGACCGACCTGTACACCAAGGGCATAAATGAACAGCACAAGGCCGAAATTCTGCATTATGGACAACATGTCAGGATTGATAGCAAGTCCCAGATGACCGGCAATGATACCTGCAAAAAACACGAAGGTCACGCCCAGCGATACTCCGAAAATCTTGATATTGCCCAAGGCAAGCCCCACGGCGCATATAAGAGAAATTACTACAACTCCCTGAATGAAAGTTTGTTGTGTAAATATATCAGTAAACCATTCCATAAATCAATACAATATCAGACCGGCAATACCTCCGGCAAGAATGACAAGAATAGGATTAATCTTTTTCCAAAGGCTGGCAATCAGGGCCACCCCGAAAAGACCCCAGCTTTTCCAATCCGGGAAATTCTCCGGAGTAATGAGCAATATGGCGGCGGCACCAATCAAACCTGTCACGGCCGGCTTCAGGGCAGACATCACCCCGACAAACACACCATTGTGGCTGAACTTCGTATAAACCCGGCAAAGGCTCAGCACAATGAGGAACGACGGCAGGACGATGGCAAATGTGGCTGTCAGCGAGCCGAGGAAGCACACGAAATCACCGGCACCGCTGCTCTGAAGCACATCATAACCGACATAAGTCGCACAGTTTATCCCGATCGGGCCCGGTGTGGTCTGGGAAATCGCAACAATATCGGTGAACGTGCTTTCATCGATCCATCCGTGCACCGAAACAACCTGTCCCTGAATCAGGGACAACATCGCATATCCGCCTCCGATGGTAAACAGGCCAATTACGAAAAAAGTAGTGAATAATTCAAGAAAAATCATTCTGCCCGGCCCTCCTTATTGCTTTTTTCTCTCCATAGGGCAATCGCTGCTCCTACGATGATGACAGTAATCAATATATATATAGGTGAAATTCCCATGAATGCGACACAAATCAGGGCTGCGGCAGACAGAACCCATGTCCACCAGGTTTTGTTTCCTTTTTTTGCCATATCAATCATCGGCACGGCAATCAGAGCCACAACGACCGGACGGATTCCCTTGAAAATGCGGATGATGGTCGGGTTGTCCCTGTATCCGGAAAAAATCGCCGCAATCGCAAGTATTATAAGGAAAGAGGGCAGGATGCTTCCCAATGTGGCTACGATGCTGCCTTTGACTCCGCGGAGCCTGTATCCTGTGAATATGGATATGTTTACTGCCAGAAGTCCGGGAGCGGCCTGGGCAAGAGCGATGATGTCGGTGAAATCTTCTTCTTCCATCCATCCTCTCTTTACAATTTCCGTTTTTATGATGGGAAGCATCGCATATCCGCCACCGATTGTGAATGCTCCGATTTTGGCGAAAATTGAGAATATCTTGAGGTATGAGACCATATTTTTCGGCTTATTTGACCATTTCGGGTGCAAAAGTAGAAATTTTTTGCAAAAAAAGTGCGAAAAAATTTGGAGGTTTAAAAAAAGTCCGTATCTTTGCAGCCCGTTTGAGAGAAAACGGTAACAAAAAAGATCTTTGAAAAGACTGAGATTTAGTACAAGAAGCAAGTACCGAGAAAACAAGAAATCGAGAAGCGTTAATTCTTTTGGAATTAAGAGAGAGTTGTCAGGAGGAGCTAAGAATTATATAGAGATATACAATGAAGAGTTTGATCCTGGCTCAGGATG
>CAMCIE010000052.1 GCA_945874815.1 uncultured Bacteroidales bacterium | reverse complement strand
CAGCGGGCCTGCCATTTGGTCTCGATTTCCTTAAAATTGTAGTCCATAGGGTTATATCAAAATAGCTTGCAAAAATAATATTATTTCTTGATTCCGAAGCTTGCTTTGCCTTTCTTTTGAAGGCGAAACTCAACAGGAATGGTCATTGAAGTCCTGACCTTGTTGCCGTTAAGTCTTCCCGGCTTCCATTTCGGCGAAGCAGCAACCACCTTCACAGCCTCCGCATCCAGCTCTGGCGACACTCCTTTCAGCACCCTCACATCCGACACGCTTCCATCCTTTCCGATGATAAAATCCACCATCACACGGCCCTGGATGCCGTCCTTCACGGCCTCTTCCGGATATTTCAGATATTTATACACCCATTTTTCCAGGAACTGGGCCGGTTCGGTGCTGTTGAGGAACATAGGCCTGACGTCGCAATCATAATAAGCGACGACATCGTCATAGGAAGGACCTCTGGACGGAGCCTTGTCCTTGCGGAATGCCATACCGGAAGTGGTGTTGGCCAGCGCCAGGGTGAAATTGTAAATATATTCGAGCTGCTTTTCCATCATAGTGTAGTCAATGATGGACTCGACATCCTTTTCGGTATTGTGCTCCGGATACTTCCCGGTGGTGAAGAATACTGAAGGTATCTCCTTGGCATAGAACGCCCTGTGGTCAGAAGGATATGGCTCCGCAGTCACAATCTCAGGTCTTGCAGGCTGAAGCTCGGCAGTCAGGGAATTGATCAGGATGTCCATATCCGAATTGGACGAAGTGAAGGCATAAAAGCCATTGCTGCCCGTTCCCAGCATATCCAGATTGATCATGGAATCAATCTGGTCAGCATCGGCAAAAGACCTGTTGAGGAAATACCAGGCACCGGCAAAAGTATCCGCCGAAGCTCCGAAAGCAACGAGCAGAACCGAACGGCGCAGCATTACTGAATTGGTCTTCACTATCCGTGCCAGTTCAAGCATGGTAGCAAGTCCGGAAGCATTTCCATTGGCACCATAATATATGCGGTCAACCTTCCTTCCGTCTATGGTCATATTGTCCATGCCGAGGTTGTCAAGCCTTGCTCCGATAACTATATACTTATCTTTCAGTTTCTTATCATATCCCGGAATATAGCCGATGACATTGCGTGAGGTGAGGGTATCCCCGTTTTCCATGTTGATGCCGAACAAATCTCCGCCCGCTGGGCTTACAAGGTCAATCCCATATTTTGTAAACGTCGCTTCCACGTAAGCAGCGGCATCCTTCTCCCCCTGCGAACCGGCCCTGCGGCCTTCCATTGAAGCAGAAGACAATGTCCTGACATGTTCTTTCAGCGACAAGACTGTCTCGCTGTCATATAAATCCTGATATGAAGAGCCGTCACGGAACTGAGCTGATGCATCGACGGCGGAAAAAGCCATCAGCAAGATGGTAATGATTGCAAAATTTCTGATCATGTGTTTATTCGTTTACGAGAACCCATACATCAGGAGGACAGAACGACTCCTTACGTACTTTCTTCAGTGCCTCAGATGCATCGACCAGAGTATTGCACGGACATACCCCGACAGCATGCAGGCCACTTCTGAAGCTTATGAGAATCGGCGAATAGCCCAGTTCTGAAGCTTCTCCAAGAAGTTTTTCCGCGTTCGGCCGACTTCTGAATGAACCTACTATAATGTGATATCTGGCCTCAAGTTTTGTAGTGAACAGGCCTCCCATAGCCGTAGGATTGAGGATTGTACCCCCATTCTGTCTGATCACGTCAACGGCTGCAAGGGAATCGAGAATCGCCAGGGAATCCTTCAGTATCTGCTCCTGACGTTTGAGAGAGTCAATGCGTGCCTGATGGATGGCCTGCTCGGCGCGCAACACTTCGATTTTGCGGAGTTCTATATCTTCGCTTGTCGGGCGCCCGGCGAGCGTCCGGAAAAAATCACATCCGGTAAGAGTGAAAATGGCGGTGAGGCCCAGCAGAACAAATGACTTTCTCATAATATCACGCAATAGTGTAACACGCAAATTTAGCCAATTAATAATCAGGTACAAAATAAAAATGATATATTTGCATGGACAATAACCAACTGCAAGCCTTGCACCATTACAGGACATTCATACTGACAGCCCTCGCAGCACTTGTCGCCGCATCCTTGAAAGTTGCGCCGGCATGTCATGCTCAAATCGTGCCGGACAAAGTTGAATTTGCTCCCGAAAGGTCATTCGAAGTCAGGCCCCTTTACAAAAATGACACAGTGACCCTTGTCGTGCTCGGGGACATCATGATGCACCAGAAGCAGATTGATGCAGCCCTCAGGGAAAGCGGGGAATATGATTTCAGCTCTTATTTCAGCCTGATACACAATAAAATAGCAGAGGCTGACATAGCCATTGGAAATATGGAGTTCACCCTCGCAGGCGAGCCCTATACCGGCTACCCCTGTTTTTCTGCGCCCGACAGTTTCGCTCATTACCTTGCCGGATGCGGTTTTGACATTTTCCTTTGTGCGAACAACCATATTCTGGACAAAGGGAAGAACGGAGCCGAAAGGACACTCCGCCTATACAGGGATGTGGGCCTGAAATACGGGATAAAATTCACCGGACTGGCCGGAAACGGCGACGAACTTGAAGGCACAACTCCCCTTTTTGTCATTACAAAAGGAATAAGGATAGCCCTGCTCAATTTCACTTACGGAACTAACAATTCAGGTTCAGCAGATGCTTTCCCTTTAGTCAACAGGCTCAGTGACAAAGAGTTGATGGAAGAATCGTTCCGGAAGGCAGCAAAGGCTGATTTTGTTCTGGCCCTGCCCCATTGGGGAAATGAATATGAATTGACACATTCGCCCGCCCAGAGGAAGATGGCGCAGTGGATGGTTGACAATGGTGCCGGCATGGTCATCGGTTCCCATCCCCATGTTCTCCAGGACGTGCAGACAATCTCCGGAGTGAGGGTGGTATATTCGCTGGGAAATGCAGTATCGAACATGAGTGCCGTCAACACCCAGCTGGAGCTGATGGCGACCCTCAGGATTATCCGGAAAGGGAATGGAGACATTGAGGTGCCGGAGCCTGAACTTACATGGCTATGGTGCTCAAGACCAGGAGGTTATAACGAAGGATACACAGTTGTGCCGGTGGAGGAATTCATCGGCCGGAAGCACCTCTGGAAGGGAGCCTGGGACTACGAAAAAATGATGGAAACATATTATAGAATCAAACAATAATATATGGCAAGAAAGAATATAAATCTCGAAGCAATCGACCCCGTGGAAATTTATGGGGCGGCAAACAAGAATCTTGAAGCACTTTGTTCATGGTTTCCGAACCTTAAGGTCATTGCAAGAGGTACAGAAATAATGCTTGATGGGGATGATAAGGATATTGAAGAATTCTCCACAAAACTCAATTTGCTGATTCAGAGGCGTGAGCACAAGATGAACCTCACCCCGTACGATGTAGAGGACCTTTTCGACCAGGATGCCTCCCCTGACAGATTCAAGCTCAGGGGCGACGCAGTCATCGTATATGGAAACGACGGAAAACCGATCAAGGCCCGCAACCGCACCCAGCAGGACATGGTCAAGGCCTATTTTGAAAACGACCTGATCTATGCCATCGGACCTGCCGGAACCGGCAAGACCTACATAGCCATAGCATTGGCTGTCAGGGCTTTGAAAAACAGGGAAATAAAGCGCATCATCCTCACCCGCCCGGCTGTCGAAGCCGGCGAAAGGCTCGGTTTCCTTCCCGGAGACCTCAAGGACAAGCTCGACCCATACCTCCAGCCACTGTACGATGCCCTCGGAGATATGATTCCTCCCAAGAAATTGCAGGAATTCATGGCAGAAGGAACCATCCAGATTGCACCGCTTGCCTATATGCGCGGCCGTACGCTCGACAGGGCGTGCGTAATCCTCGACGAAGCGCATAACACAAATCTGGTACAGCACAAATTGTTCCTTACCCGATTGGGCTGCGTTGCTAAATTCATCGTCACCGGTGACGCAAGCCCGATAGACCTGCCTAATAACAGCGACTCAGGCCTGCTGCGCGGCATAGAACTGACAAAAAACATCAAGGGCATCTGTACAATCACCTTCCGAAATGAAGATATTGTCAGACACCCTTTAGTTTCAAAGATTGTCAAAGCCTTTGAAAAAGCTTAGACTACTGAATCTTTCCTTCCTTTACAATATTGCTGTATTTCTCGAATCCAGCCTCGTATTTAGGATCTTTCTCACGGAAACGATAGCAGATATTCTTGAGGTACTCAGCGATGTTGATTCTGATGCTGTCATCCTTTGAGATGTTGAATGCCTTCTCGAATGGCTCGTAAGCACTCTCAAGGGCTTTCTCGAACTCTGCTACGAGAGCCATGTACTTCTTGTCATCGAACTCGTTCTGAGCTTTGTCCTGATACTCAAGTGCAAGCTCGTAGTAGAGGATACCAGCACCGATGAAACCGAACTCATAGTCAGGATTGATGCCTGAGCAGCTGTAATATGCCTTGATAGCCTCGTCAGTCTTGCCGAGCTGTTTGTAGATGTTACCCTCGACATAGTAGAGAGATGCATTGTTAGGCTCGTTCTTCTTTGCATGGTCGATAAGCTCGAAAAGCTTGTCAGGATCCTCGTTGTTCTCAAGATAGTAGTTGATAAGGCCGATGAGAATGCTCTGGCTCTCAGGGTATTTGGTGAATCCCTGCTCGAGAGTTTTCTTTGAGTTCTCTTTCTGGTCGAGTTTTGCATAAACGTCAGCAAGTTTAGCGAAAACCTCACCGCCCTCATAGTAATATCCTACCTCAAGGCATTTGTTGAAGAATGTGAGAGCCCTGTTGTAATCCTGGGCTGCCCATGCGGTATAACCAGCATTGTAGAGTGAAGTTGAGTCAATTTTTGAAAGCGGTGCAGTTGCAGCAGCATCAGCAGCTTTCTCGAATCCGACAGTTGCCTCCTTGAGGTTGCCGAGCATATAGGCATTCATACCATCCTCATAGTATTTCTTTGAGATGGTCTCAAGACCTGCAGCGATATCTTTGGTCTTGGTCGCCTTGATGTCAACTTCATTAGCCTTTACGTAAGCATCCTTTGCACATGCAAGTGCATCTGGATAAACCGGTTTGGTGACATTGATGAGCACGAGCTGACCATTGCCGTTGAAATACAATTCCTTGTTGGAATAGATTTCCTTTGTGCAAGGCTCGCCATTGAGCTCAGCATTAACTACAGAAACAGGCTTCTCGTTGCCCATGAGGAGCTTGAGCTCTTGCTGTGAAGCGCCCACCCAAAGGGATCCGGCCGGTGCGTTGTACGCATCAACATAAGTGCTTGCGAGTTTGAGCCATGTAGCTACCTTCTCTGCTTTTTTAGGATTCTCTGCAGCAGCTTTTGCAGCCTCAACAGCCTTCATTGCGTCTGCAGGACTCTTTACCTGTGCATCAGCCAGCTGTACGCCAGCGAACAATGCCAATGCGATCAAAATTTTCTTCATACTGTTATTATTAAGGTTACTGATTATTATTCCTGGTTAGCTGTTCCTTCCTGACCTGCTTCCGGAGCGCCTTCCTGAGCGGCTTCTATGCTGCCTTCCTGGCCTGCTTCAAGGGAGACATCCTGCGGCTCGGCATCAGGAGCATCATCCTCGCTCTTGTTCACGGCAGACACTGCAGCAATCGAGTCACCGTCCTTGATGTTGATAAGGCGCACACCCTGAGTGGCACGTCCGGCAAGCCTGATGTCCGAAACAGCCATCCTGATAGTAAGTCCGGAACGGTTGATGATCATCAGGTCGTTCTCGTCCGTAACATTCTTCATTGCTACGAGTTCGCCGGTCTTGTCTGTGATATTCAATGTCTTGACACCTTTTCCACCCCTGTTTGTCTTGCGGTACTCCTCAAAATCGGAACGTTTGCCATATCCGTGCTCGCTGACTACAAGAATGCTCTGTGCAGAAGCATCTTCCGCAGCCGGATCGTATGTAATCATGCTCACAACCTCGTCATCATCGTCAAGATTGATGCCACGGACACCGGATGCCGTCCTTCCGAGGGCTCTTGCATCGCTTTCATCGAAGCGGCAGCAGCGTCCCTTGCGGCCTGCAAGCAGGATTTCACTTGAACCGTTAGTGATTGCTGCATCCAGAAGCTCATCTCCGTCACGGACGGTCACGGCGATGACACCGTTGGTCCTTGGCCTTGAATATGCCTCAAGCGAAGTCTTCTTGATGACACCCTTCTTGGTACAGAGGACAATATAGTTGTTGTTTACATATTCCTCATCCTTGAGATTGCGGACATTGAGATAGGTCTTGATCTTGTCATCCGGCTCGATATTGATAACGTTCTGGATAGCACGGCCTTTCGATGTACGTGTTCCTTCCGGAATTTCATAGACCTTCAGCCAGTAGCACTTGCCGTTCTGGGTGAACAGAAGCATGGTACTGTGCATGTTGGCAACGTAAATATGCTCGATGAAATCCTCATCCCTGGTAGCGCTTCCCTTCATTCCGACACCACCCCTGTTCTGGGTCTTGTACTCGGTGAGAGACGTTCTCTTGATATAACCCAGATGTGAAATCGTAATCACGACATCCTCATCGGCATAGAAGTCCTCAGGGTTGAATTCATCCGCAGAAAGCGCTATCTCAGTCCTTCTTGCATCGCCGTATTTCTCCTTCATCTCCATGGTCTCATCCTTGATGATGCCCATCTGAAGTTCCTCACTTGCAAGGACATCCTCGCAATAACGGATGAATTTCATCTTCTCGTCGTATTCGTCCTGGAGTTTTTCCCTTTCCAGTCCTGTGAGCTGACGCAGCCTCATCTCCACGATGGCAGTAGCCTGAGCATCTGAAAAGTCGAATGTTGAAATGAGTTCCGCCTTTGCATCCTCGACGGTCTTGGATGAACGTATGATGTTGATAATCTGGTCAATGATATCGAGGGCCTTGAGCAATCCTTCGAGGATATGCGCTCTCTTGCGGGCCTTGTCCAGATCGAATTTGGTCCTGCGGACAATGACGTCGTGACGGTGCCTTACGAAATATTTGATAAGGTCCTTGAGATTGAGAAGTCTCGGACGGCCGTTCACCAGAGCGACATTATTGATTGAGAAGCTTGACTGAAGCGGAGTGTATTTGAACAGGGTGTTCAGCACGACATTCGAGTTCGCATCCTTTTTCAGACGTATGATCACGCGGACTCCGTCCTTCATCGTGGTCTCGTCATTGATGTATGCAATACCCTCAATCTTCTTGTTTTCAACAAGTTCGGCAATCTTTTCAATCATCTCCTTCTTGTTGACCATGTATGGAATCTCTGTCACCACGATGGTCTCACGTCCAGACTCTCCGACCTCGATTTCAGTCTTTGAACGGATGACGATGCGGCCTCGGCCGGTCTCGAAAGCATCCTTGATGCCCTGATGTCCCTGGATGATACCTCCGGTCGGGAAATCAGGTCCTTTGATATAGTGCATCAACTCCTCGACAGTGATGTCAGGATTGTCAATATATGCACAGATTGCGTCACAGCATTCGCTGAGATTGTGCGGAGCCATGTTGGTCGCCATACCTACGGCGATACCGGAAGCTCCGTTCAGAAGCAGAAGCGGCACCTTGGTAGGCAGAACCGTCGGCTCCTGAAGAGAGTCGTCGAAGTTATTCTGAAAATCGACTGTATCCTTTTCCAGGTCAGCGAGGACCTCGTCTGAAAGTTTCGAAAGCTTAGCCTCTGTATAACGCATCGCAGCCACAGGGTCACCGTCCATGGAACCGAAGTTACCCTGGCCGAAAACCAGCGGATAGCGGAGGCTCCAGTCCTGAGCCATCCTGGCCATTGCATCATATACACTTGAATCTCCATGAGGATGATACTTACCAAGGACCTCACCGACGATACGGGCAGACTTTTTAGTCTGGCTGGTATATCGAAGTCCCAATCCATCCATTCCGAACAACACTCTTCTATGGACAGGCTTGAATCCGTCACGCACGTCAGGAAGGGCCCTGGACACGATTACCGACATGGAGTAATCGATGTAGGCGCTCTTCATCTGCTGATCGATGTTGACTTGCTCAATCCTGCCTGAAATCACCTCGTTTTCTGTATTTTCCATATATA
>CAMCIE010000051.1 GCA_945874815.1 uncultured Bacteroidales bacterium | reverse complement strand
TCCCGGTTCGACATTCTTTCCAGGACGGTTTACCTCCATCGGCCTGTTTGCATCTACTCGATTGGTCGGTCTTGTTGTTGACGGACGGGTGCCGTTGCCATTTGTCGGACGGGAACTACCTGTTGTGGTCGGACGGGTGCCGGAGGTAACCTGATGGGTACCAGTGGTGGTGGTTGGACGGGAACCGTTGGTGGTCGATGGCCTTGTGGTGGTCTGACGTGTACCTGAATTTCCGGAAGGACGGGTTTCCGTTACCGTCGGGCGAGTCTTAATCGTAGTTGAAGGCTGACTGCCTGTGACTGTAGGGCGGCTGGATGTTGTCGAGACCGGGCGGGAAGAATTGGTCGGACGGTTGGCTTTACCCTGCTGGGGTGATGTCGTCTGACGAGTGGTCGTTCCCTGACGGACACTCGTTCCCTGGCGGGAGGTTGTTCCCTGACGGGATGCTGTTCCCTGACGGGAAGTTGTTCCCTGACGGGAGGTTGTGGTTGCCTCCGATCTTCTGGTCTGCGCATCAGATTCGCTGCAAACCATGGCCAGAGCTGAGACTGTCAGCATCATAGCCGCAATGGTCCTGAATCTTGTCATAGTGTTAAAAATTTAATAACCACTAATTTAGGGTAATAGCCCTGTGTCTTGATACAGATAATGTTTCTGTGAGAGGATTCGGAAATCTTCCTCATCCTTGCGCCAATAGTCCTCGATATCGGAAACTTTGTAGCGCTTCGAAAAGTTTATCCTTACATAATCTGTACCACAAACTTGATCAAACAGGCCATAGCCGGAAATGATTTCGAAAGGCTTCTTGTCAGGATAGAGCTCTGCAACCGCCTGCATTACATAGAATTGCACATCAGTCAGACGGGCCTTTTCATAGTCTGTAAAGAAATATTGCAGCCCCTTTACAAGTTTCCCTGCAAGGGATCCGGAGAAAGGCTTATACCAGATTGTACGGAAAGCGACCCCCGGAAGTGAATATTCTTCAAGTTTGCTTTTAAGTTTTTCAGGATCAAGCCATTGAGCTCCAAAGAGTTGAAACGGGAGGGTATAACCCACTCCAATATTCATAAACCCGTACAATTCACCGCAAATTCCTGCAGAGGCATAATACATAGGTGTGTCATCATAAGGGATATTGGGAGATGGAAGCACCCACGGAAGATTTGTATCGCGATATGTCATATCCCTTGTCCAACCCTCCATAGGCACGACGGTAAGCTTGCATTTCGCTGGTTCACAGTCCCCTTTCTGTCCCCGGTTCAGCCCTTCCTCATTGATAAGCATGGCCAATTCACCCACGGTCAGGCCATAAACATAAGGGATTTTATATTGGCTTACAAAGGAATTGAATGGCTGTTCGACATAACATCCTTCAATCTTATGTCCCCCGAGCGGATTGGGCCGGTCAAGCACCATCACTTCAATCCCCGCCTCGGCACATGAAGCCATCACCAATCCCAGAGTGCTGATAAAAGTATATGACCTCACCCCTACATCCTGGATATCATAGACAATAACATCCACATTTTCAAGCATTTGCTGCGTAGGCTGACGGGTTGCTCCATATAAGGAGAATACGGGAAGGCCAGTCTTCGGATCGACGGAATCATTCACCTTTCCTCCGGCATATACATCCCCACGCACTCCATGTTCAGGGCCATAAAGGGCCACCAGATTCACTTCGGGAGCTTCGAAAAGGATGTCAATGGTCGATTTCAGGTGTGAATCCACACCACTCGGATTGGTCACCAGACCCACCCTCCGGCCACACAGTCCCTCGAAGTTCCTTGAGACGAGCACCTCAATTCCCGGACGGACAGAAGGGGCATCCCAGGCATAGGAAGCAGGGACAGCCAGGAATGTGGTCAACATTGCAAGAAGAATTCTTTTCATCATTTAATATTCAATTAATTATGCAGATTCACGTTTACCGAATTCAGGATCAACCTTCACAAGCATCGTCACAGCCACGGTCACAAGGCAACAAAACATGACCATGATGAAGAATCCCGTATAGCCAAGCCATTGCTGAAGATAACCTGCGACCATGCCCGGAATCATCATGCTCAGCGCCATGAAAGCCGTACAGAGGGAATAATGTGCCGTCTTGAACTCTCCCTCCGAGAAATAGATGAGGTAGAGCATGTAGGCAGTGAATCCGAAGCCGTATCCGAACTGGTCGAGCACTACGCAAGAGCCTATCACCCAGATATTTGAAGGCTGGAACATACTGAGGAAGACAAAACAGAGGCAAGGCAGGGTAAGGGAGGCCGCCATCAGCCACATTGACTTCTTGAGACCGCGCTTAGAAGCAAATATTCCTCCGAGGATGCCTCCTACGGTAAGTGCGGCGACTCCCGCTGTTCCATATACCAGTCCGACAGCTTCAGTTGACAGTCCCAGTCCCCCCTGCTCTGCAGAATTGAGCAGGAAAGGATTCATCATCTTCACCAGAAAGGCTTCGGGCAGCCTGTACAGAAGCATGAAAAGCATCGCCACAATCACTCCTTTTTTCTGGAAGAAGGTCAGAAAAGTCCTTCCGAACTCCTTGAAAATGCCTGCAGCATTGAGTTCTCTCGAACTGTCTTCACGTGGTCGCGGAAGCGAGAAGGTGTGCCAAAGTGTAATGGTGGCAAAGATTACAGCACTGATAATCAGCGTAATGGACCAGGCCTTGGGGATATTTCTCATCTTGGTTTCGAGCAATCCGGCAATCACCACCAGCACTCCCTGTCCGAAAATTGACGACAGTCTGTAGAAGGTGCTTCTGATACCGACGAACATTGACTGCTGTCCTGAATCCAGGGCAATCATGTAGAAACCGTCAGCGGCAATGTCGTGCGTGGCGGAAGCGATGGCCGTGAGATAGAAAATCAGCAGTGTGACGACGAAAAGCGGCACCGGAGTATGTCCTTCGGCAATTACTTCCGGTGAGGGTGAAGGGAGGGTGAGGGCCAGAAGGAAGAAGGATGCCGCCATGATTATCTGCATGGTCACAATCCACCATCTTTTGGTCCTGATGATGTCAACGAAGGGGCTCCATAGGGGTTTGATTACCCACGGGAGGTAGAGCAGGCTGGTGTAAAGTGCCATGTCTGCCTTGGACATGCCCATATTGTTGAACATGATCACAGATATGTTGTTGACAATGAAATATGGTATGCCTTCGGCAAAATACAGGGTTGGAATCCAGCTCCATGGCTTTGCTTTGTGGTGTATGTCAGTTTTATTCATTGATTATTGTCAATTGGGAAGATGGATAATAATGTGAGAGTATCTGGGTGTAAGCATAGCCTTCCGAGGCCATTACTGCCGCTCCGATCTGGCACAGCCCGACACCATGTCCCCAACCGCGCCCCTTAAGAATCACATGATCCCATGATGAGGCATCTGAAGGTTTGCCGTCAAGGATATATTCTATGTCAAACGCCGAGCTCTTAAGATGGGAATCCGAAAGCAAACGTCTGATTTCCAGCTCTTTGCCTACAATAAGAGTACGTTTGTCTCCCTTGATTTCAAGCTTGTATATCCTGCCGGACTCTCCCCTTTCAAGAAGAATGAATTGCTGAATCATGCCAAGGTCAACTCCGCTCTTGCCGGCTACCATTCGGGAAACCTCTTCCCTGGACCACTCCGCTTCCCACGACATGAAGTCCTGAGTCTGACGATCATAGCCATTCAGAATCTGGGATATGACGGCCGGGTCGGCGGTATCGCAGAAAATACGTCCTCCATGCTTATGGTCCGCCGTGTCAGGAAGGGGCTGGAGGTATGGATAATCTTTATCTTCCCAACAAGTGGAGAATTTTTCCATCACTCCGCCGCAGCATTTTGAAAAACGTGCATCACAGAGCCGGCCACCATAGGTAAGGATTTGTCCCCATGTGGCATCGACAGCCTTGCGGACATTTTCCCCGGTGGCACGGGTAAGCCCCTGATACCTCTGGCAATGATCGTCTGCACAGACATCAAAGAGCTTATGTTCCTGATGGTCATACCATTTCACATATTCCACGACATCAGCTTCCTTGTCCACGACAGGCTGTTCGGAAGCAGCGTCCTCCCTTCCCTGCTCCATCCTCGCCATGACCCAGGAACGGGAAATCACAGCATGGGCTTTCAGAAGTTCAAGCGAGCAATTGGCGCTCATCTCGGAGGAGATCACGCTCAGCAGATAGTCCTCAACGCCTATAACATTGATTGCCAACAGATTGCCCCTGTCAACTATAATCTTCAAAGCTCCTGCAAAGACCAGGTTTTCCTTTCTCTGCCAATGGAACTGCTTGCCGATGGTCACTCCCGCCAGCATGAAACTCTCCTGGGCAAAGGCCGTGGAAGGATTCGGAGCCTCGAAATACAACTCATCATAGAGGGCACCGTCATATTCAATCTTGCCATCCTTGATGACAGCCTTGCGTTTGCCTGCTCCGTCCGACAGTATCTCGAATTCAATCTCCTGCCCCGACATTATTCCTACTTCAAGGCTCTTCTGCGTCCTCGTCAAACGGTGGATTATCAGTTCCTGCTCCTGTTGCGGGATGGAAACCTAAGCGACCATTTCCGACAGCAATTCCTGCGTTATGGTCTCGAATTCCTTCTGAACAGGAACAATGAACACCCCACCCATGTCTGCACAACCCGGGCTCATCGTCAGATGGTCCGGACCATCCGAGAAATAATGATGGGAGCGATGGCGGCTGCGGAAAACAACTATCGAACGGAACTCCCCGTCCTTATAATAAGAAAAAAGATTGATAAGAGGCTCCTTCTCTCCCTCGGGGATGTCTGCGCAGTCACGAAGCCGGTAGAATAGTTTGGCAGCAGACTTGGCGGTGTCCGAACGCACGACAAAAACGCCGGTGGTGAAGCGGCGGTAGTGGTAGAGTTCCGCGTCCTGGAGCGAGGCAACTTGCTCAAGGACAGGGTCTTTCATTGTCAGGCACCTGTCCACATCCATCTCAAGCGGTATCAGTTCCTGAGGTGCTCCCTGGAAATGATGGTGGTCCGGGGCTGAGGCTCCGCTTCTTGGTCCGTTGTAGAAAAATGTATATTTCTGATATTTTTTAGCCAGGTCGAGCATATCCACATAGCGTTTCCAGATGGACTGCTCGGTGTGGGTGGCCATTGCTATCACAAGATGGTCCGGGAAGATTGGATATGGATTCACCAGAATGTGATATTTCTTGCCTTTCCGTCCTTCGAATTTTATCATTATCTGCTCACTCGGGCGGTTTTCACGGCAGAGGAAACATTTTCTGGCGGCAATGTCTTCCTTGGTAAGCTTGGCGGCGGAGGATATCATCCGGGCTGGATTGAACTGGAGCTTGACTTGCAACCCTCCGATATCCATCGTCTTGATTTTCATATTTTTAAGTGCCCTGAAATTGTTGCAGGCAAGAGTCCATCGGGACAATTGGTCACCCACGAATTTTGAAATCACGTCCATTTTCATCATTTGTCCTGAGTTTCTGCCTGAGCTTTCCGGGCTGCCTTTCTGTTCATTGCGATCCTTGCCTGAAGTTCCCATGTGCGGATGCGGTCTTTGTAGAGATTGTTGGCGTTCACCCTGCTGATGTCAAGAGCTGCGTCGGAGTTGCCTTCCCAGCGTCGGCAATAATAGATGACGTCGTAGATACGGCCTATCCGGTATTCCCGGCTGATGCGAAGGCCCAGCGCATAATCTTCTCCGTAGCTTGTATTCGGGAGGTTGATTGTCCTCAGAAGCGGGGTCCAGAAGGCGCGCGGAGCCCCCAAACCATTGATTCTCAGAGCATTGTTACGGCCATTTTCCTCTGTCCATTCCTTATGGTCGATGACTCCGGGAGGAATTGGTTTCATATCGAAGTCTGTCATCATATATGTCCCGACGACCATAGCGCATTTTTCCTTGCGGAAGGTGGCAATGACTTTGGAGAGAGTGTCGGGGCCGCTGTAAACGTCGTCGCTGTCTAGCTGTACGGCATATTCACCACAGTGGCTGCTGTGTACGGCAAGGTTCCAGCAGCCTCCGATCTTCAGGTCGTTCCTTTGAGGGACGAGATGGATAAGTGATTGATTCTCAGCGGAGAGTTCCTCGAGTATCTCGGTTGTTCCGTCTGTGGAATGGTTGTCCACGACGATGACATTGTAGGGAAAATCGCATTGTTGAGAGAGGGCGCTTTGAACGGCGTCACGAATAGTACGGGCCCTGTTATATACCGGGATTATCACTGATGCCGTGACCGGATAAGAGACCTCGGCGGTGGCAGCCGTGTTCTCGGTTTCGGCGCTCCTCAGGCTCCCGGCTGTCGCATCACTGAAAACCGGTTCGAGCCATGCACCGATTCTCTTCAGGTGTTCTGTACAGATTTCTTCCATTTCTATCTGGACCTGACGGTTTTTCGGGTCCACATAGTCAAACTGTTTCTGTCCTGATTTACGGTTGTCAGTCTCGACTTCGGCATATAGGAATTCATTGATATGCACTATATTCTTCATTCTCAGCCTCAAATCATAGAGGGCTCCCCAGGAACGTTCGGTTTCCATTGCCCTGACGGCACGGCGGAATGACGTAGTGCGGAACACGAGGACACTTCCGAAATCGAAGTCATCCCTGAGTGCGCCTTCCTGGCAGTCGATAAGGGGATGAGGCCGGGACGTAAACTGGGAGGAGGTGTCGTAATGGTCAGCATAGAGCATGTCTGCATCAGTATCCTGTGCTACCGATATGATTCGATCCAGGGCGAACATGCCCATTTCCAGAGGGTTGTCCTTGGTATAGATCAGGATGAACTGCTCGGAGGCGGCATCGGCGATTTCCCTGAGCGTGGTGGTGGCTCCAAGGTATGATCCTGAAAGGAAGGTAACTCCTGAGAATGAATCACTTCTGCTCAGTGACTCAACTGTCAGCGACGTGTCCTGGGCAGACATCGACGGCATATAACATTCTATTCTTGGCATGATTAGAAGATTTTATCCAACAAAAATCCAAAGTTAACCAAAATTTATATAACTTTATAGGCATAAAACGACATAAACGTATTTATTATGGAACAGATTCTAAAAGGAAAAGTAGCTGTGGTAACCGGCGGAACCCGCGGTATCGGCTACGCAATCGTTAAAAAATATCTTGAGGCTGGTGCTAAGGTTGTGCTCTGCGGCTCAAGGGAAAACACTGCAAAGAGCGCCCTCGAAAAAATCCAGACTGAAATGCCGGGTGCTGAAGTGGAGGCTATATGGCCTGATATCTCTTCCATGGAAGAGGTTGCCGCAGCTTTCGCAACGGTGAAGGAGAAGTTTGGAAGTCTCGACATCCTTGCAAACAATGCCGGCATTTCCCAGAACATGCCGCTGTACAACTACACTGAGAAAGACATTGACAGTATAATTGACCTGAATATCAAGGCTGTATTCGTTTGTTCGCAGGCAGCTGCGCGCATCATGAAGGAGCAGGGTTCAGGAGTGATCATCAACACCAGCTCTGTTGTCAGCTTGTATGGCCAGGGCTCCGGATGCGGTTATCCTGCATCCAAGTTTGCTGTCAATGGTTTCACGAAATCAATGGCAAGGGAACTTGCGAAAGACGGTATCCGTGTCAATGCAGTGGCTCCGGGCATCACCAAGACAGACATGCTTGCAAACTTGCCTGACGCGATGATTCAGCCTCTGATCCAGCACATTCCGCTCCAGAGGGTCGGTGAGCCTGAGGATATCGCAAATGCTTATTTGTTCCTCGCAAGCGAGGCTGCTTCATACATCACAGGAGTAGTCCTGCCAGTTGACGGAGGAGTTATCATCTAAGCCAGATCATGGCGTGGTGCACTTGAGGCGCTGCGCTATAAGAGCGATTCAAGTACAGGGCGTATTTCCTTGAATTCATTTTCAAAATTCGGGGTGAATACGCCCTTTCCTGTTTCAGATTCGATGATATCCATATCCCACCAGCGTCCTTCATCAACCTCGTCATGGTCGGGATGAAGTTCAAACGAGCCAACGGCTGCGAATACGTTCACAAGTTCCTTTTCTATCTCTGATTCAAAGACATAGGAACGAACATATATCGGGTTGAAATCTGTAAATCCAAGTTCCTCGGAGGCTTCACGATAGACGGCCTCAAGGATGGATTCACCATAGGAAACATGGCCT
>CAMCIE010000050.1 GCA_945874815.1 uncultured Bacteroidales bacterium | reverse complement strand
CACTATAATTGTATTTTGAATTATCTTTAAGTTTTTGAACAATCTTTACTTGATAACCAATTCCTGTTATTGATTCAGCATCTGCTTCATTTGCTTCTTCAATCTTGCCACTGGAATATAAATCATAGGTAGTTGTACCCGTGACAATGACCTCGAAATTAGGGGCTTGCACGGTTAATTGACATTCGGCCAGAGTGACGGGGGAGTCGTTCTGGGTGGCGGTGCCTTTCAGTATGTAATCCCCGCCCGGGAGGAATGGCCAATCATTCTCACCGGTGAGAGCGGAGCCGTCGGAGGTCCATTCTGCGGAGGTCCCGGTAAGGTGGTCAACTTTGCGGAGGACTGTTAGGACTGTTCCGTCGGTTTTGCAGAGCTGGAGGCTGGATTCAGTAACGCCAAATTTCTCAGCGACGCTGAATGAGGCAGTGAAGTCAGTTCCGTCTAACTCGTTGTTTGTCTTGGTGTGGGCAGCGGTTTTGATGGAAAGGGCTGATGTTGACATTGTCATGCTTACTTCGTTGCTTTTCAGGGCACCAATCTGTGCACGGACCTTGTATTTAGCCCCAGGTTCAAGACCTGTGAATTTCACTAATTTTTTCCCATCTATATCTACTATAGTACCTCTATCGGATTTGGCCCAGTTATTTGATGACGCAAAATATTGCATATTTGCAACGTTTTCTGGGGAAATATTGGCAGTTGTTGCAAGAGGTACATAGGCTGTGTTGCCCCATGCATCAGCAACCGGGATTTCGCTCATGGTAATCGTCGGAATGTCAGTGGTATTGGTGGTCAGTGAGCAGGTTACGTAGGTGGCGGTGGCGGCTGAGAGAGGGTTCTTCAGAGTCCAGGACAATGTCTTGGGTATGCCTGCGGAGCTTGTGCCTGCTACCTGTATTGTCAGGGCCTCTCCGGCAGGGACGAAAACATAATTGCCCAAGGTGGTGGTTATGCTTCCGCTGCTTCCGCTGGTGGAGCTGATGGTCACGCAGCTTCCTTCGGATGGAGTGAAATGCTGGGTGAAATCATCTGCAAGGACTACTGCCAGAAGGGAATTGCATAGACGCAGACCGATGGCTGGGACTGCTTCTTTTACGGGTGATATGGTGACGGTGCAAGTGCCTGTGTACCATGGATTCCCATAAGTATTCGAACCATAGTTCACCTCAATGGTATATTCTCCGACTGGCATTTGGAGTGGAGTAGTCCAAAGACCGTCCTCGTCCTTATCCCCCCATACAACATTTGATTTTGAGTCCGTAACCTTGAAATGCAATGCCGAAGATTCCGGGACAGACAGGGTAGGAAGAGTAGGAGCAGGAGACGCCTTGGTGGCACCGAATTCTTCGACCTGGATGTCTGCATCCAGAACAGGGACACCCAGAAAACCGGTTGACATATCCCCATCCTTCATTGTCTCAACGCAGGAAGTCATGCCAAGGGCAAGTCCGAAAATCAAGATATGTTTAATATCAAATTTCATAATTAGTTATTCTGTTACAAATGAACCTCCGTTGCTCGGATCCACAGTCAGAGTTTCATAAAAGTCTGTACAAGTTTCATCCACAATGATTTGTGGCTTACCGATGGAACCGTTGGTGTCTTCCTGTGGAAGGTTCATCTTGAATGTTAGATGTATATGTGTGGCAGCTGCCAGCACACGTGTGCCGGTGATGCTGACAGGCTGGCCGTCTTTCTTGTAAGTACCGCTGAAAACATAGGTGAGCTCGTAGTCTGCAGGGAAATATGCTGTTTTTGATGTTGTGTTTGCATCAAAAGTGAGTTTTCTCGCCTGATCTGTATAAGCTTGAATGGAATAGTCGGTGAAATTATCCGTAATGCTGCTGTCGAATACAATCGATACAGCCGAATTGACCATTTGACAGTTGACGGTCACTGGGCTGTTCTTTGATGCTGACACGATAATTCCTCTGGTCTGTCCTGCGAATCTTTTCTGTCCCCATTCGTCAGGAACTGAGACTGATTCTGATTCGCTCACATTCTCTGCCGAAACAGTGTAGGTGTCTGCAGGGACTGCAAGGGTCAAAGGCATTTCGGAATAAACGAATGTTCTTGTATATGAAGGAGATGTCACGGTAACTTTGAAGTTGTCCGTTGAGACTGTCTCCTCAGCCTTGGTTTGCATATCCACCAGAGCTTTATTGTTGACTTTCAGAGAGATAGTTCCCATCTGTAAGCCATCAATCACCACTCTTTGGCAAGACAGCAGTCCAAGTGACGCCAATATTGTCAGAATAATTTTTTTCATCTTAGATTCCAATTTGTACGTTTTCAACTACTGCGTCGTCCATTTTTGTGTCAATGGTGATGGACGGTGCGTTGACATTGCCGCTGTCCGGCGTTTCAATGCCGTCAGGGTTGATAACAATAGTGTGGTCGTCTCCTTTCATGGAGTCATCTACATCCACACCAGGACCAATGAGACCGTTGTGGTTGCTTTTTATTGTAATAATCGCACATTTGGCAGGGGAGAGTTTAACCCTTGAGGAGTATTCCAGAGTGCGGCCGGCAATTTCGCCATATATCGTGTATGATATGGTTGTGCCGGTTGTTTCAACATTAAAATATGCTGAAGATTTGAGGGTTTGCTCAAGTGTCATCGTGACATTCCTGTCTGCCTGTGAAAGTTTTATGGATGGATTGGTGAAATCCTTGGTGAAACTTTCGTCAAATACAACCTGAATCTTTCCGTTCACCATTGAACACTTCACGGTAACTGATACCGGTACCTGGGAACTTATGTTTATACCTGTCGTTTTGCCCCAGTAGCGTGCCTGGCCGAGGCCTGTTGCAGCCTGTTCTGACGTGCAATTGTCAGATGCAATTGCGTATGTGCCGTAAGGGATTGAAACGCCTTTTGCCATCTGCGAGCATTTGTAGGATTTGGAATATGATTCGGAAAGGAAGGTTGTTCCGTTGATATATACATTGAAATTGCTGCAGTCCATCGATCCTTTTGTAAGCACGACTTCCTGCTCGGATGACAGGTTGAGGGTAATCAGACCCGATTTTTCAGATCTGATTATCTCCTTGTTGCATCCGGCAGCCATTATTAATGCCGCGCCTATGTATAGGAATGATTTGCGCATGGTTTGTTATTCTCCAGCAGGAATATTAGTTGTTGTTTCCAGAGGGTTCTCCAGCAGGAGTATTAGTTGTTGTTTCCAGAGGGTCAATTTTTTCAGGTACTTCTACTGGTGTCATTGTCTCATCAACTGTAATTGTAAGAGTAATCTGGCCGTCTGTAGTTGATGATGAGAATGTCACTTTGCTCCACTGACCAGCACCGAGATTAAGAGTCTTTGAATATGTTTTATCTGTTTTACCTACTTTGGTGATAAGAGTCCAGGTGACATCTCCGGCCTCAAAAAAAGCAGGTGTAGCAGTATTATGGTCAGTTCCAAGCGATGCATAACTTACAGTATGGTTACCTGTGACTTCCAATGATGTTGCTTCTATAGTGAACACTTCTCCGAATTTATCATCTGTTGTGAATGTCACCTTTGAGTTCGCTGCTGTACAGTTGACTTCGCAAGGTGCTTTCTGACCTGCTTTGACTTCAACGCTGTGTGAACCCTTGAGTCTGAGTTTTCCATTAGGATTGCTGCTATCTGTGTTGTCATAAGCTTCTGCTACAGTAAGGTTTTCAACCTCAACAGTATAGTTACCAGCTGCTACTTTCCAGTCAGCTGGCACAATCTCACTGTATTTCTTTGTCCATTTTTTTGTCTCTCCCTGCTTGAGAGTTACAGTATAGTTTGCAAGTGCGTCTGATGATGGGGTAGTTGCTGTCTTAGTAACAACCATCTCCGCATCAGCCGAGATTCCAAGGTTGATATAGCCGAAGCCTTCAGATGGGGTAGCTGTTTCAAATACACTTTTGTTGCAAGCTGTCATTGCTGCTAGGGCAGCTGCGAAAATAATAATCTTTTTCATGGTTTGAATCTTATTTTTTTAATTATTAATTATCAATTAGTTATATGGGTTAAATACTTCATTCTTCTCCACTGCTGTATTCAGATCAGTAGCAAGAGTAATGGAAGGAGCAGCCGAAATCTGTCCGTTCTCAAGGTTGACACTTACAACAATCTTGAGATGATTCTTAGCTGCAAGGTCCTCCTTGCTTCCGGTTATGTTTACATCTTTGTTGATTGATGTGATTTTTCCGGTGATGGTCCAGGAAACAGTCGGAGGGTTGAACCAGACTTCAGTGCCTGATGTTGTCACGGATACAGTCCTGCCGGAAGTTCCTCCCTTAAGATCTACTTTAAGGCCAGAAATGTGGTCAGTAGCAGATTTGTCAAACTCTACGGTAACAAGAGCATTTGCTACAGAGCAAGTGAACTCCGCTGTTGGGTTGAGATTAGACTCGGAGATGGTCACTTCGGTAGAACCAAAGAGTCTTTTGCAGCCATTGCCAGTTTCAGTTTCAGTTTCAGCGTCGGTGCTGGTGCAGTTCTCCGCAGAAACGGTGTAGGTCCCGAGAGGCAAAGTAAGTGGTTGGAAGGCGCTGTAAAGGCAACTTTTAGGTAGCCCTTCAGCATTGCCGGCAACTGTGACAGTATAGTTATTCAAGTCATCAGCCGTCGCCTTTGTAACAGCCTCAACCTTGACCTCAGCATCCATGGCAACGCTGAGTGAGCCATACTGCAGAGGCTTACTCATCTCAAGGCGCTGACATGAGGCTGCAAGAACCGTCAAGGCAGTCATAATTAATACTTTTTTCATGTTAAAAAATCTTAAACGTTATATCTTCTTATTTATATTCAAAATGGAATTCATCCACATACAGCACCGAGCCAAGGGCTCCGGTGAAGAAATTTCCTCTGAGTGACGAACAGGCCACAACAATCACATAGGCAGGTGTCCTGTTATCCTTATAATTCATTACACATTCGAATTCCTTATAATTACCACCGGTATTTTCAGAACTCTCGATGGTGCCGAAGGCAATGACACGTGGGTCATTCAGAAGGTCGGGCACACCCGGTTTGCTGCTCACCACAGGGAAAGGCCCCTTATCAGCTTCGTTTTCCGCTTCCGCCACCAGAACAGCCAGAATCTGCATATTGTCCATTGTACCTTTCAGGTCTTTGTACGGATTAGGTTTGCCGCTGATCTTATCCTGAGTGATGTCGATAATCTTCGGCGCGTAATCAACCCAACCTTTCAGGGAATATGGTCTTGAAGTGAAAGGTGCTCCCCATTCGAGGTAGGCCGACATGGTTGAGAATGAAAACTCCAGGAAACGGCCGGAGAAAATATTGCCGGCAGCGAATACTCCGAGAGCCTTCACGCTTTCGAGCCTTACGGCAGTACCTTTTACAACATGCTCATATTCAGGACGTGACGGATTCACCGTGCTTACGAAGTTGGTGCCCGGATTGGCTGTTCCCCAGACATCGTTTCCACCGGCTGCATAAGGATACCAGCAATCGTGCGGATCGCCCTGGTGCCACTGTTCGAAGTCCATGTTTTCCAGCTGCTCTGCTTTTCCGGTGCGGAAGGTCATTTCTTCGCTTGTGTCAGTGCCGTTTGAAACCCGTACAACGTATTCTGTGTCTTCAGATAGGCCGGTAAGGGTTCCGGATAATGTGGTGCCTTCAAGAGTGGTCGAGCTGAATTCATTCCAGGATGAAGCCGAGCTTTCCTTATATTGGAATACAGGATTGCCTTTTCCATTGGTAACACCTTGAAGCTCTGCAGAGTATGTCCAGGCATTCACGCTCTTCATTCCCACCGCGATTGGTTCTGCAAGGAAGATTACATTCCATTCGATGTCCTCACCTTTATAATAGACAGTGAACCGGCGGCTTACCGAGCAGTCCAGGACCATAGGGAAGGAACATTCCTCCATCACCATCTGGCTCTGTCCGTTGTTGAAAACAAAACCATAGGTGTGAGTGACCACGGAACCTTCACGTTCAAGTTTCATCTCGTTGATTTTAACCGCACTAAGTGATTGTGTCTCAACGATTTTTACATAAGCAATACGTTGCTCCACGTCAATGATTGCATCTCCTACCTGGTTGTCGCATCTGATGTAGCGTTCTATAGGTTGGGCTGCAGTGATTGTCCACTGTTCGTCCTGATATACCTTCATCTTGAATTTGTAAGGTTCACTCAAGTCAATAACCTTCGGGAATTCTTCAATGAAGGAACATCCTTCGGCGAGTTTGAATTCAATGAAACGCACGGATGAAATTTCCACGGTCTCTGAAAGAAGGATGCTGATTTTCCGGTCTTCATAGTTTATGTCAATCTCCTTAGCCCCGTCAACGGACAGGTTCATGATTTCCACGTCCACATCAGGGTAGGAGAGGTCATTCTCGATGCATGAAGTCACGCATGAGAGAAGCAGGATGAAAATTATGTTGTATATCCTTTTCATTTACAACTGCTTATTGTTTCGCTTTGCTTTCTTGCTGTGAGGGCCGGTGTAGAAATAAATGCAGGCACCGAGCTCAATTGAAAGCGGGTTGATGCGGAAATTTGCTCCGCTGGTGTTCATGGAACTGTGCTCCACCTGATTTCTGTACTGGTCAGTCTTGGTGTATTCGAGACCGAGCATTCCTATTGCGACTTCCA
This sequence comes from uncultured Bacteroidales bacterium, assembly GCA_945874815.1. GTDB lineage: Bacteria > Bacteroidota > Bacteroidia > Bacteroidales > UBA932 > Cryptobacteroides. The sequence continues at coordinate 1,558 of CAMCIE010000050.1, read as the reverse complement.
CAGCCACATTGTCGGTAGCAAAGATACAAATTCCGGGAACAAAGTTCAGGCTGCAGGAACGAGTCTCTGAATATGTTCCATATTTGTTTTCGTCAACGACCTTCCAGGTCTTGCTCTGGCCGTATCCTCCGTTTGCCCTTGCTTCCAGGAAAATGCCGAAACGTTTGCTGTTGGCCAGAGGCATGTAGTATCTCAAGGTAAGGGCTCCGTTGAACTTGTGATTGAAAACATTGTAGTTCTGGATTCCGAAGCTGATGTCGTCGCTGACAGACAGTTGTGCGTTCCCTAATCCGAGATATGACCGGTTGTAGCCGAAACGCAGACCGATGGAGAGGTTGTCTGCAATGAAATATGACACCTGAGGCGTTACCCCAAAGGTGTACATGCTGCCTTTAAGACCTCCGAGCAGGCCGAAAAGCATTGAATAACCGCTGTCATCGTTGCTGTTGCCTAAATCGACAGTATTATATGTAAAGTTAATTCCTGAACATACCGTGCCTTTGGGAACGAACACTCCGACCAGCGATTGTCCCAGTCCTCTGTCAAACGGCTCCACGGCCTCGGAGTTTTTCTCCTTGGCCGCAAAGCTGCTTGTACAAGACAGTAGCAGGATTGATATGATGAATATACGTTTCATTCAATCAGAATGCTTCAACTTTACTGAATACCGTATTGAATTCGTCTGTAGAAAGGTCGTCAGGATCATATACCAGTTCGAATTCGTCTATCATCAGCACTGAGCCGGTTCCTCCGGTGAAGTAGTCTCCGAAGCGGCTGGAGGCTGCTGCAACCACTATGTATGTAGGAATCCTGTTGCTGCGGTAAATAAGCGGCAGGGTGAATCTAACATATCCGCTATCTGTGTTGGACGTGTTGAGCTGGCCAAGGGCGATGATGCCGGGGTCGTTGTCGTAATCCACGAATTCCTTCTTGCTGGTGTTTACCCTGAATGGGCCTGTCCAGTCGGTGAGGAAGATGAGTATCTGGCTCTGGTCAGTCTGTCCTTTCTTGTCGGTATATGGGTCTTTTGCCTTGTCGATAGTTTTTGGAAGGTATTTGTAATAACCTCTCAGGGCAAGCGGACGGGATGTGAAAGGTACTCCCCAGTCCAGTTTCGCGCCGAGTCCCTGAAGACCAACGAATTTACCGGTGAAGATATTTCCGGCGGCAAGCATACCTAATGCCGTTACACTTTCCAGGCGTGCAGCCTTTCCACGGACAGCATCGTCTGTTGGCGTGGTCGTTATCGCAGCTCCGGTAGAGTTGGCAGAATCCCAGATGGCAAACCCTGCCGCGTTCGGCATTTTGTCCTCTTGTGTCCAATTGTCGAAACTGAAGTTGTGGAGTGTCTCGGCAGCCGATGTTGTAAACTGGACAATCTTGTCTGTATCATTGTTCTTGTCTGAAATTGCCCTGAATTCGTATGTGGTTTGAGGCTTCAGGCCTTTGATAATGGCTGTGTATCTGAGAGTCGATATGTTGATGTTCATCATCGACGGGCTGAGGCTGGTCCACTGCTGGCTTCCTGATTCTCTGTACTGGAATGTCATTCCGGCAG
>CAMCIE010000049.1 GCA_945874815.1 uncultured Bacteroidales bacterium | reverse complement strand
TTCCCTCAACAGCCACATTATAATGCCACTGATAGATATTGTCCTGATATGAAGTAAGGAATCCGCTGTACCTGACATACTTGATGCAAGGAGCACCGGCATAGCTGTCAAATTTTGCAGCATTGAACTCCTCCGGCTCAGGCTGGGTCACGCTTGCTGTTCCATTCTTGGTCAGTTCGGATGTCTCGCCGAACTGTTTCATGCCACCGTACATTGAAGTAGCACCTTTTACTGTAAGCACGTCTCCGACCTCGGCACCATGATTTTTCTTGAAAGTCAGGATAATGCCTGTGTCATCCTTGAGAAGGAATCCTTTGGTGTGTGTACCTACAACAGTACCCTCTACCTGATATACCTGGTCAATAGGAGAATCAAGCACCTTTGCGATGGTTGAAGTCTGGACCACATCCTCCTTTCCGAACTCGACAAGCTCTCCGCCCTTGCCCTCGACAAGAAGCACGTCATCGATTCTGTTCACGCTGCTCATCTTAGGTATGAACTTGATGCACAGGCTGTTGACTCCATCAGGAAGAGTAAAGTCAGCAGTGGCGAGCCTCCAGTCTCCCGGCACATCCTCAACATCGCCGAAGCTATAGTCCAGAGCCTGCGACCAAACCTGACCGTCAGCAGAAAGGCGCACTTCGAAGTCTGACTTGATGAAGGCATTGGATGCTCCCTGCGAATAACGCTGTGCTCCGAAACTGAGTTTAAGGTTCTTTCCGGTAACTGCTATATTGTTGATAGTCAGATATGCAGGAGCCGTGCTGAAGAAAATGTTATTCTTGCCGGAACCGTCATATAGTGACAAATCACCTTTTGAAGACTGGTTCGTACGGCAAGACACGCTCTTGAAATCGTATGTCACGCCTGAGACTCCGCTTCCTTTCTCGTTCTTCCAGCCGTCAAACTGGTCGAGATATGGCCATTGTCCGCCGTCGCCGAATGTCTGTGACGCGAGCTCGGCGTCAAATGTGTTGTAATATATGGCCCCTTCCGGAACATATTCCTGAGGAATGCCGTTGTCCTTCACTTCGACCGGAATGGTGTACATATATGATTTATATGAGCCGAAGAGCCAACCGGTGATGGTGATATTATGTTTGGAATATTGAGTCCTGAAGTCTTCCGTCATATAGTCAAGACTTCCGACCACTGAGCTTCCCTCAATTTCAAGATTGGTATAATTGCCTGAAAGAAGGACAGTTCCGCTATATGTCACATATTTGACCGATGGGTTGGACATATATGCTTCAATCGCAGCAACATCCATTGCTTCCGGCTCAGGCTGGCTCACTTTGGCAGTTCCGATTTTCTCCAGGGTGCAGCCGCTTCCGAACTGGACAAGGCCGTTTCTGGTTGAAGTGGTGCCGGACACCTTCAGAAGGTCTCCGATTGCAAGATTGTGCTCTGAACCTTTAAAAGCATAGATGTAAGAGCCCATCTGCTGAAGGAGCACGCCATTGGTATTGGCTCCGACAACAAGTACGTTTTCAAGCTCGAATGTTCCTCCGACTTCTGCCTTGAGGACATCGGCGATGGTTGTTCCGTCAGTAATGGTAGGATCTTCCTGTTCAGGTTCTTCAGGAGTGTCCGGAACATCCGGCTCGACAGGATCCACCTTACCGCAGGCAATCACAAACATGGCAGCAAAAGAAAATGCCGCAACACGAGATAGAAAAGATTTGAACGTCATTTTTTATATATAGTTTTGAATTTGCCTGCAAAGATAGTCTTTATTGTTTTATTTCACTGCAGAATCGGCGTAGTTGATGCTCCGGCGGAATCGTTTCATATATTTCCCATCAGGTCCGGAGTGTCCTCTCCCTCAAGGACCTGATGGGGATAGATTCTAACTCCCTAATTGTCTATTCGATGCTTTTCACGCAGCGGACGGAAAAGCCAGGATAACTGGCTCCAGGAATTGTTCTTACCACTGCTTCATTCCTCTTATATGACGTATTCTCTCCTGTGATATTATCGGCAGTAAAATCCATATATGAATAATTTCGCCAGTCATAGTATTGATCTTCAGTAGTATCCGAGGCCCAATATTGTCCTCTTGCATCATCTGAATCATAGCGGTTCAATGCCGCATTATTCATATTCTTGAAATACTCTTCAGTATCAGAATTTGAGCAGGAAATGCATCCCGCAACACAGAATTCAAGTGCTGCACCTGTCTGCGGATCCCATAAATCCCATACTGCTACCTTGCCGGATGAGGTCTTGCCTTCAAAACTTGCCACCCCGTGCAACTTGTCCTTCAAACCAACCGTTGACCAGCATCCAGAAGAAGAAATCAATTTTGAAAGTGCTTTCCACTCTGCCGTTGTTGGGACACGCCATCCTTCCGGGCAAGGATTGCCCATTCCAAGATATGGAGAATCATCAGTTTCAGACCAGTTGAAATCAACAGTCGGTTGCGGATTTGTTTCAGGATCATCGTATTTGAACCAGTTGTTGCTTGCAGCATAATAAGTTTTATCATCAACAGCTTTTATAGCTCCGGCTTCATCATACTCAGAATAAGCGAATTTGGTAGTATTGTCATCGCAATAAGGATATTGCCCTGCACGACGGCCCCACTGATAGTATTTGCCGAACGGATGCTCCAGATCGAATCCGAGGTTGCAAGGATACCACAGGAGCCCGGCCATTTCCACTGGATCTCCTGTCCAGTCTCCAATGACAACCTGACCGTCACCGGCATTCTGGCTCACCTGAAGTGAAGAAGAAACTACAGGTTCATAAGTGCCATAACCATAGACTTTTACTTTGACAGTGCCCTCGTTCTTTGTTGTACGGGAGTGATTTTCCTTATGCACCGCCGTGCATTTCATCACGTTCCATCCGCGGGAATCTACTTGTTTGTAGTCCCTGTCCATATAGAGACTCAACAGATTCGGGTAAGAGCTGCGATCAAAGTCCAGGTCAGTTCCTGCATTGGTACGGACATAGAACTCTGTCACACCGGCTGTCCTCGGAAGTTCGAGTTTGTCAACCTTTTCCCCGTCTGGAGTCATAGAAATCTCGTAAGTATAGCCGGAATATGAGGCTGAAGCCATAGAAACAGTCAGTGAAGAAAGTTTGTTCTTCTCGAATTTTATTCCTTCAGAACGGGCAACAATCCGTCTTGAGATGCAACCAGTTTCGTTGTACAGGCTTATTGTAAGAGGCTGTCCCTCAAGAATTTCAAATGGCTTTGTACAGAACCAGAGGTCGAAAGTACCGTCAATCACCTGTCCAGGCTCTGCAGCAGCCTTGACCTTTCCACCTTCGGAAGAGGTATAGTTCAATACCACATAATTCAGATTGCTCTTGTCATCCCCGCCGAATTCCTTTCCAAGCACGTTTATATAGTAAATTCCAGCCATTGTACAACCCTCAGGCGCAGTAATAACGGCCTTGGTGATATTTGTCATTTGGGATGGAATGTTGGTAAGAGTGATTTTTCCGTGGGTTACCAGACGCTCGAAAATCATAGGGATTTCCATTCCTGAAGTCACCTCGCTGTACTCCTGCTGCGAGATTCCGAGCATCACGTCAGCCCTTGGGTCATAGCTGGTGGCTGAAGGGAATTGCCCGGATTCTTCAGGATTGGTTCCGACAAAAACCAGCCAGTCCCAGATGCTTACATTTCCAAGACCCCTGGAAGCAGAAGCCGGATAGACTGAATGGAAACGATATCTTCCCTCTCCCGTCGGGAAGGTAATACCATCAGAATTTTCTGTCAACGAGAACTTCGCAGTCTTTCCGTCAGCGGACACCTCAGCCTCGTTTGATTGCAGGATTCTGTTCAAAGCGCGTTTTGGAACCATCACTCCCGGGGAATAAGTTTCTTCCTCAGTCTCTGCACTGTTCGACATCGCCACCATCATATATTCTCCGCTCTGGCTCCATAGAATGGAATTCGAGGCTGGATCATAATAGGTCTTGACATCCGCCTGTCTATCAGGTTTCTCACCCGTAAAGTACAATGTCATCCTCTCTCCTGAATCTCCAGTATCTGGAGCAGGCGATTTTTCACATGCTGCGAAGCAAGCAATAATAGCCGCAGCCAATAATATTCTCTTCTTCATATATTGGGCTTTTAATAGTTACCATTGTCCAAATAACCATAATCATTGTCAGGACTATCCGTTACTCCCTTAAAATTGTAGTTCTTGAAGTTACTGTTGCAAAGCATGCTTTCCGGCATGATTTCAACCACCATACAGGATGGGGCCACATAATTTTTGTAATCAGTCATATTTGTCATAGTGCAATTGTTTATTTTTGCCTATGAAGATAGACAGAAAAACATGTCCCCGATTTCAATTCAGGAACATGTTCTTTTGTTTAAGGAATAATACGGCGATTTTTACAGAATTCAGCTGTTTCTGAACTGTACCGGAGTGCATCCGACAGTCTTTTTGAACAGAGTACTGAAATAGGCATTGTCGCTGAATCCGCATTTCTGGGCAACCTCCCAGACAGGAAGTGAGGTTCCCCGGAGCAGTTCCTTTGCCTTGGAAATCCTTATGGCAAGGATGAAATCCGTGGTGGTGCATCCAGCCAGAGCCTTGACTTTCCTGTTAAGATGGGCTCTGGATATGCACATTCTGGATGCAATAAGTTCATAGTCCACGTTCCCCTCAGGAATGACTACAAGAACAATTTCCGTCAGACGGTGCAGGAACTCATTACCTGACTCCGGCCCGGATACGTTTTTGTTCTCCTCATGGATTTCCTTCGTCTGGCTCTCCAGCTCTGCAATTCGTGCCATCGCCCTTTCTAAAGAAAGCCTTGCATGCTTCATCCTTAAGAATATGAAGCACAAAAGCCCCGACAGAATCAGGAGCATCGCAACGCCCAGAACAATCAGCCTGCGGCGTAGCACTCTGTCATGATCCATTGCCTCCTGAAGACGGTCATTGCCGTAGATGGCATGATACTCATTCAAGCCCCGCTTCATTTCACTTTTGTAGAGGCTGTCCCGAATCTGGGTATATTTCATTATATGGTTTGCCGCAAGGGAAGGGGCGGAGGGCATCAAAGCCCGCCCAAGCCCGTAATGAGAGTGGCTCATGTTGTAGGCATCCCCCTTGGACACGAACACTTTCAGAGACTTTTCAAAACAGAGGGCTGCCGAAGCCGAGTCTCCCCTCTCAAGCAGTATGTCACCCATCTGGTTCCCCGCAATGGCCCATGACTGGAAATTGCCGCATTTCTCAAGAACCGGCATTGCCTCCCTGAGACACTTTTCCGCCTCATCACTCCGTCCGAGGGTTTTTGACGCTGCCGCCATCTGTACAAGCCTCACAGCAGCCTTGTCCGGGCTGCCAAGCTGCATACTGACATCGTAGCCCCGCTTTGCGTACTCCAGGCTTTCTTCGTCCCGACCCATCGCATGGTAAATTTCTGATGCCATGCCAAGCCTGACGGAAAGTTTGACTGAATCGTGTTGTTCTTCGCAAATTCTGATAGCCTCAAGGACGTATTTTTCACCTTCTTCCGGCTGACGCGATGCAAGACTGATTCCTGCAATCGTATTCAGGGCGTAACTCATCCTGTCCTTGTCTTCGAGTTCCCGTGCAATGGAAAGTGACATTTTGGAATATTCAAGTGCATTGACAAAGTCGGACAGACGGAAATATACGATAGAGGTAAGGTTGGAGCAATCCGCCTTAAGAACCGCAGACGTGACCTTTGAAGAAAGCAATGCCATGGACTTCAGGGCGTAGTCAAGAGAGGTGGCATAGTCCTGAGAGTCATAATACCATTCCCCTGCCCAATACCAAGTCAAGGCGCATACACTGTCAGAGGGGCACTTGTCCGGAATAATAATTTTCCCATCCGTAAAACCCTCATTGTCAAGAAAATCCAAAAACTCCTGCGCTGCAGGCACTAGCCTCCCGCGATCTCTCATCGGACGGACAACTCTCATCAGAGAATCCACATACTCATCTCTTCCCGCCGGGTCATCTGCAACCAATGGCTGCGCCGCTGCGACAAAAAACACTAAAGAAATTATCTTGAATCCAATATCAATTTTCATAATCCGGCGGGTAAAATTGACTTCCCATCATGCAAATATATTACTTTTTGCCATATTTAGGAATCTTTTATATTTTTGCCTCCGCTTTGGATTAATCGGAAGATTTCGGAACTGAACTATGGGAATAATACCGGACAGATATATGAGGGAACTCTCGCGCAGGATGCGGGAAGGGATGGAGAGATATGAAGGAACAAAAGTAGGAGGATGGCTGGCTCTGAGCCCGCTGCTGGTCTTCCTCGGAGTGTATCTGCTGTCATCGGTGCTGGCCGGAGATTTCTATAAAATCCCGGTTTCTTCAGTATTCCTCATTGCTTCGGTCTGGGCTGTTTTCATTTGCCGGGGAAAGACCATTGAAGAGAAAATTGGCGTTTTCTCACAGGGCGCAGGCGACAAGAATGTGCTGCTGATGATCTGGATATTCGTGCTGGCAGGAGCATTTGCAGCCACGGCAAAACAGATTGGAGCAATTGATGCCACTGTCAATCTTACCCTCAGAATCCTCCCCGGGAAGTTGCTCTATGCCGGATTGTTCCTTGCTTCATGCTTCATCTCCATGTCGGTGGGAACCAGCGTCGGGACCATCGTGGCCCTTGTGCCCATTGCAGCCGGAATCGCCTCTGAAATAGGGACGGGAGTGCCGTTCATCACCGCCATCATCGTGGGTGGAGCCTTCTTCGGAGACAATCTGTCTTTCATTTCAGACACCACTATAGCTGCAACAAGGACTCAGGGCTGTTCGATGTCAGACAAGTTCAAAGCCAATCTGAGCATTGCTGCACCTGCGGCTGCAATCGTAGCCGCCATATATGTCTTCATGGGGGCATCCGTGAGCTATTCCCCTGAAGCAGAGGCTGTTGACTGGATTTTACTTGTTCCGTACATTCTTATTATCGCACTGTCCATATCCGGGATGAATGTTTCCGTTGTGCTTTTATGCGGACTTGCAGTGAATGCGTTGATAGGTTTTCTCGGTACAAGAGTGAGCTGGGCTGACTTTCTCGGAGCAGTCGGAAGCGGAATCAGCGGAATGGGAGATCTGATTATTGTGACTTTGCTCGCCGGCGGCATGCTGGAGGTGATACGCACTTGCGGAGGACTCGATTACATAGTGGGAGGACTTACCAGACATGTAAAGGGAAAACGTGGGGCCGAACTGAGCATTGCAGGACTGGTTTCCCTTGCCAATCTCTGCACTGCGAACAATACAATAGCCATCATCACGACAGGCAGGATTGCTCGCGAACTTACTAAGAAATACAATCTGGATCCCCGCAAAAGTGCAAGTATTCTCGACACGTTTTCATGCCTTGTCCAAGGCCTCATCCCGTACGGAGCACAGTTGCTCATGGCATCAGGACTGGCAGGCATCTCTTCCGTATCTATAATTTCGTATCTCTACTATCCTTTCGCACTCGGCATCATTGCCTTGGGAGCCATCCTCTTCCGTTTTCCCCGCCGGTATTCATAATATCTGACCATCCATGTCATCCCAGGCTCGACCGGGAATCCATCCAACAGATGGCCGATCAAGTCGGCTATGACGATACAGAGTCATGACCGTCATTGTCATCCCGACTAAGCGAAGCGCACGGAGAGATCTTCATAGCAGATGATGTCAGATGTCTCGACTGCGCTTGACATGACAAGGTGGGAGATGTCTCTACTGTGCTCAGACTGACAGGGTCTCGGTAAGTCGAAAATCACCGTCCTCACTTACCCCCTCCACACTGGCCTGTAAGCGGTCCAAGTGCTCACGGTTCGGTCAATTTGCCCGAACCGTCCACGAATTTTCCATAATATATATTGATTATCAGTTACTTACGATTTTTGACCGTGGACGGTGATTTTCGGGTTTGAAATGCAATAAGAAAGCGCCTCAAGGTTATCCCTGAGGCGCAAAAAAGATGATTTAGTATGATAGCTGTGATGATTATTTCAGTGCTCATTCAGAAAGCATATGAATCTGGTCTTCGGACAGGCCTGTCACCTGCGCAATCGTAGCTGCAGTCATCCCCATCGCTATGCAATTGCGGGCTATGGTCATACGCTCCTCATCACGTCCTTCAGCGCGACCTTCAGCACGCCCCTCTTCACGGCCCTTTAGCATGCCATTGTTGAAGTTGATGTCACATCTGTACTGTATATCACGTTCGTTTCTCATGTCACGTTGGTATTTATGGTACTTCTCCTGTGTGAAGC
>CAMCIE010000048.1 GCA_945874815.1 uncultured Bacteroidales bacterium | reverse complement strand
CGGCAATACCGTCATTCTGAAGCCTGTGCGATGTATAAAGGAATTTGCCTGAAGGATGAAGATGAATGTCTGCACTTCCGCTGGCATCCGCAAGGTCTGCCTTGAGACTCTGCTGCAAAGTGAAAACAGGTCTGCCATCTTCTGAAGAAATCTTCAATGCATAGACCTTTCCGCCCAGCTCCGAAATGCAGTAAAGCAGATTTGCCTTACAGTTGAATTCCATGTGCCTTGGTCCCGTACCGTCTTCAAGGCAGATTATCAGCTCAGGACAATCCTCCAGAGGCTTCCCGTCCTCTTTGTGGAGCACGTGGATGGTATCGTCTCCGAGGTCACTGGCAAGCACCCATTTATCTTCTAGACCAAGATTCCTGCATATTTCCTCAGGGATAATCTGAAGCTGGTGGATATAAGAATGTGTCTGTCTGACAGGGTCGGGACCACTACCGTCGAATGAGATGCATCCTGATTTTGTCTGCACAATGCCATCAACGACCGGAAATGATGAAATGGACCCTCTGCCATAATCCGCAGTGTATATTGCCCCATCGAGCAGAATCAGGTGGCAGGGGCAGAAGTCGCTGTTATCCCGGAATGCTGTTACTTTTGATCCGGAATATGAATATACACCCGAATGTGGGTCATTTTCGCTGACCGCGAAATAATGTCCCTTGCCGTCTTTGATGACGAAAGACGGGTTTTCTGAAGGAATCGCCGTCATCGGGCTGAAAGTGCCGTCGCTTGCGAATGTAACTTCATAGAGATTATGTCCATAAGTTCCAATTACCATTTCCATAAGTCCGGAATTGTTGTTTCCTGCACACGAGACCATCATGGCCGCTGCCGCAAATAATTGAATATAACGTTTCATTCCTCAAAGATAAATGATTAACTATCCCAAAGCAACGTCGAGGGCCATCATCAGGGTGAAGCCTACGGCGAACATTATTGTACCGATGTTCGAATGGCTGCCGGAGGACATCTCAGGGATGAGTTCTTCTACAACGACATATATCATAGCACCGGCTGCAAAGCTCAGGAAATAAGGCAGGAACGGGATGATTGATGATGCCAAGGCAATCGTAAGCAGGGCACCAAGCGGCTCCACTATTCCAGAAAGTGCTCCATAAAGGAAAGATTTGCTCCGTGACAAACCGTCGGCTCGCAAAGGCATTGAAATGATTGCTCCCTCAGGGAAATTCTGGATTGCAATACCAATGGCAAGTGCGAGGGCTCCCGTTATGGTGATTGCCGAGTTTCCAGCCATCCAGCCGGCATAGGTCACGCCGACGGCCATTCCTTCCGGGATATTATGAAGGGTAACTGCAAGTATCAGCTTGGTCCTGCGTTTCAGATTAGTCTTCGGTCCCTCATCCTCTGTACCATGATTGTGCAGATGCGGGATTATATGATCCAGCAGCAACAGGAACAATATACCGGCCCAGAAACCCACGACCGCCGGAACAAAGGCCCATACCCCCATTCCTTCCGCATGGTCCATCGAAGGGATGAGCAGGCTCCAGATCGAAGCTGCCACCATGACACCCGCTGCGAAACCGGAAAGAGCCCTCTCAACGGACCGGCTGATGCCATCCTTCAAAAAGAGCACACATGAGGCTCCAATCACCGTTCCGGCCATAGGAATCAGCAATATCCAAAAATCAGTCATAGCAATTGTGCAGAGGTTATTTCCTAAATCTCAAAATCAAGGCAACTGCGCAGCGCAGTGAACGGGCGGACCTTTGTATTGGCGACCTCGACATGGGCCGGATGAACTGCATAAGCTTTGAGCGCCTCCTCAGATTCAAGGGTGCAGTCAAGCATTACATCAGCATTGGATGAGCAAAGTCTCCCGGCAATATGAACCTTCACGTCAACAAGTCCGGGAACCTTCCCGATAAGTCCCTCGAGTCCTTCCTTGATTCCCACCTTGATTGTCTCCTTTTCAGCATCGGAAAGCTCACTTTTGAGCGTCCAGAGAATTATGTGTTTTACCATAACAATTACATTTTTGAAAAATCGTACAAATTTATAGAAAATCTCGGGATAAAGTCAATTTTTCAACTTGCGTATAATAATTCGTATGTTTTGTGAATTAATTTTGGTATTAAGTCGCAAAATGTTACATTTATTGCAAATAAAATGAGTTTAAACTATGTGGGCCATGCACTGAAGGCAGCTCACAGGCTTCGGTATATGTCCTCTCTGGAAAAGGCCAGCGTGGAAGACGATATTGAGCCATTTGTGAAGTTCATCGTTTCGTTAATCACAAAGTAATCACCCGCCGGTGCCAAATATAGATCGATATTTTATGTCGCCAACGATATTTTCGTTAAATTCGCAATGTAAAATGGTATCGTTATGCAAGCATACGGATTCGATTGGAAGAATATGACAGAAGCTGATATAGTCGCAGCACTTTTCAAGATGTATCAGAAGTTGACGCAGAAGTAAGAAAAATATGAGAAACCATATGATAGATTTCGACACATACATTAAAATGGGAGAGCCAGGCGGCAAGGAAAGGGCTGAGGCTTGGAAAACTGCAATCGGGCTTCAGGCTGTTGATGGGCTTAAGACCTCCGAATACTTGAACAGGGCCGCAGCGAAGCATATTGAAGGGGAAATCAGCATTAATGATGTGTCTGATTTAGTACGATCTTATTATAAGTCAAAGACATCACGTACTCCTGACGAAGAAGGTATGAAAGAGGCAGATCTTGTATCCATAAATATTACCAGACTGCTGAATGAAAAATCTTTCAGTTTTTCATTATATGGATTTCTGTCAATACATAGGGAAATTTTTAAGGGGATATACAAATTTGCAGGACAAATCAGAGACTACGACATAACAAAAAAAGAATGGGTTCTTGACGGTGACACAGTGCTGTATGCCCCCGCTCGTGATTTGAAAGCCACAATAGTCTGGGAACTCCAGCAAGAAAGAGAATTCAATTATTCTGGTCTTGATATCTCCGGAATCGTGTCTCATCTTGCAAATTTCACTTCCGGATTGTGGCAAATCCATCCTTTTGGAGAGGGCAATACGAGGACGACAGCTGTGTTTTTGATCAAGTATTTGAGGTCAATGGGATTTGAAGTAAACAACGATATGTTTGAAAAGCACTCCTGGTATTTCCGGAATGCATTGGTCCGTGCTAATTATCAGAATCTTCAAAAGAATATCAAGTTCGATTCCCATTTTCTTGAATTATTCTTCCAGAATCTATTGATGGACGGAAACAATGAATTAAAAAACAGATATCTCCATATCAAATACATCGAATCAACCGAAGAACCCACCCATACAAGTACCCATACAAGTACCCATACAAGCTTGGTTCCTGACAATCCAAACATCAAACGACTCATTGAGGCAATAGGAGATAAACAATTGTCTGTCAAGGAAATTCTTGAAATAGTAGGACTTAAGAACAGAGCCAACTTTATTGAGTACTCTCTAAGTCCTGCCATAAATGAAGGTTATGTCAGACATCTCTATCCGGATTCGCCACGTCATCCAAGGCAGAAGTATCTTCTTACCGTAAAGGGGCTGGCAGCATACAATGCTTTACAGAAACAAAGCATATAATTATACATCCCTCGAGGACTTTCTTGAGCTGAGTCTGCTCGAAGATGAACATATCATTTCTTGGCAAATGAGGGGTATAATTGATATTTTGGTCTAATTTTATTGTATTTACTGGAAAAAATACATTCCTTTGCAAGGTAAAACGAGAAAAATCAGATTCTATGAAACCGAACATGAAAATCTTTGATATATTTTCGCCCAAGGGCGATATCAAATGATTTTCATCGTGAGAGTGAGCGATAGCGAACGGCTATCATACTCTCACAAAATTTTTATAAATGTAAAAATTTTTAATAGTATGAAAAAAGTAATTTTGACAATCGTTGCCGTTTTGGCAGTTCTCTGCACTGTATCTTGTCAGAAATCAGACAAATGCAAATGTACAACCGTCATCACGACCGGTGACAACAAGAGTGAATCCACAGTAGAGGTTGATATGCCTGAAAAAGGATGTGCTTCCCTCAATTCAAGCGCATCAGTTGCCGGAATTACAACTAAAGTAACCTGCAAAAACGCATATTGACAATGTCCTTTCCAAGGATTATCCTGGGACTGCTGTTTTGTGTTTCCGCCATTCTGAAATTGATTTCACTGTCCGATTTCGAACTTTATATCTTCTCTTTCGGATTGGCTTCATTTGATGTCTGTTCCTTTGCAGCAAGGCTGCTCATCGCTTTCGAAGCGATATTGGGACTCGGGCTAGTCAGCGGATGGCGGAGAAAACCGACAAACTGGACCACAGCACTTGTGCTTGTGGTCTTTTCTTCGTTTCTGATATGGCGCATCGCTCTCAAAGATGAGGAATCCTGCCACTGCTTCGGTTCGCTGGTAGAAATGAATCCTGTCGAGTCGCTCATTAAAAACGGCGTTTTCGGTATCCTGCTTCTGCTTGGCTGGAAAGGCGGTGAAATTCCTCTGGGGCATCGTGCAAGATTATGGATTGCTTCCGTCCTGTCAGTTGGAATCATCGCGCTGTCCTTCGGCATAAATCCTCCTGATTATTTCTACAGAATTGCCAAAGGTGCCAGTGCCGATCTCAACGCCGAAGAATTCTCCCGGACTAATCTTGGGATTGAAGGCAAGAAAGTGGTATGCTTCTTTTCGACACAATGTGAGCACTGCCACCGCTGCGTGGCGAAAGTTGCCGGAATAATCAAACGCAACTCCCTCAATGAAAGCGATTTCCTTTGCATCTTCCTGCAAAATGGCGAAACTACCGACACCGACATCAGGGAGTTCTACGATGCATATTCTTCCGGGCTCAGCCTCCCCTGCACTACCCTCGATCCTCTGACCTTCATCAATCTTACCAACGGCTCGATGCCGCTTGTATGCCTTGTTTCCGGCAACAATCTCATCAAGGAATTCGACCTCCTTACCCTTGACGAATCCTGCCTGGCTGAATTCCTCCTGAACGAATAATTTCTTCTTGATTCTGGCAGAAGTCCGAAATTCCATTCGATTCCCTCATCATATAACTGAATTTCTAATCACCGTCATCAGAAGTGGTACTGCCCTTTGCCAGCCGTCAATTTACCGTACTGGACGGCATTTTTCGGGCAATAATGGTAGCATGCCATACACTGGAGACAGTTTCCGTTCCATTTAGGGCGTTTCTCTCCTTGCGACGACTCCTGCCCGTCATGACTATTCCCGGAAGGATGTTTCTGATTCTCCATCGTGATGTTGTGGACCGGACAGGATCGTGCACAAATTCCGCATCCAATGCAGTCATCAGTCGTATGGAAACCTGAGTCTGAAATAGTAAGGTGGAACAGAGAACCTATGATATGTGTATTGATCCATGGGTGTTTGCCGGGAATCAGGTCAGAGACGGTCTGCCGGCTTCGAATCTGTTCTGCAACGGCAGGAATTTTTGCCCGGACTGCATCATTCTTCAATTTGGCATTTTCCTCCGTGTCAAGTCTGAAGCCCGGAAAGCAAAGATAAGTTTCCGGCATCTGGAAGGTGAAGCAGGCATCCAGTTCAAGATTAGCGGAAGAAAGTATTTTACGGAACTGTCTGTCAGTCAATCCGATATTATCTCCGCAAGTACATGCAAACCAGACATATTCAGGTTTTCCTTTCCAGCAAGCGTTCTTTATGAAATCCCGGACGAGAGTCGGAACGTCCCATGCATAAACCGGAAAAACGAAACCAAGGAGTCCGCCTTCACAGTCGAACTCCTTAATTCCCTTGTCAATCAGGTCTGGGATGAACCTCAGTTCCTCTCCCAATACCTCTGATAGACTATTTGCCACAAAGCGGCTGTTGCCGCAACCAGAGTAGTAGTATATCATCTTGTGCGATTATAAACGCACAAATTTAGATAATATTATTTAATCAGAGCACCAACTTCAGAAACAAAGTTTTCGCTTTCACCGACAAATCTGGCGATAATCTTGCCTTCCGGATCAATGATTATGAAAGTCGGGAAACCGTCAACCTGGTAAGTGCCGTCAATTGAAACTGAACGAGGGTTATAGACTTGTGGCCAGTTCATGTAGCCGATCTTATCCACTGCCTTGCGCCATCTGGCTTCTGTGTCATTGCAGTCAACGCTTACGACTGTGAGTTTGTCTGCGTATTTCTCTGAGATTTCCTTTACCTTCGGCATTCCCTCGATGCACCAGTGGCACCATGAGCCCCAGAAGTCGAGCATAACATAGCGGCCGCGAAGAGAAGAAAGTGTAAAGTCCTTTCCATCAATGGTCTTAAGGGTGAAATCCGGAGCATCTGCGCCGATATATACTTTCCCCTTCGATTCGGCATAAGCCTTCATGGAAGCCTCATCTCCGGAATATCTCTGCACGGTCTGGTCAATCAGGTATTTGAGCTTTCCGTTCCTTGCCCTTTCTGTCAGAGCCTGAAGGCCTTCACTGAAATCAGATTTGCGAAGGTAGCATACAAGGTAGGCTGAAAAATCGCTGTCAGGATGTGCCTTGACAAAAGAGAGTCCGATTTCGGATTTTGCCTGGTCACATTCCTGTTTCACCCTTGCATAATCCTCCGATGCAGCATCATCGATTTTCTCTTCCTCGTCTTCAGAGTTATTGTCAGCCATCGCCATCAGAGCCTGGCGGGCACGCACATCATATTCCTTCACAAGCTCATGATACTCACCCATATCCTGGTAGAAAGGAGTGCCTGAAATCTTGTAGTCGGCCATGGTTCCTTCCATCACAAGCTTTTCACCCTGAGCAAGATAGACCTGGATGAAGGTCATTAAATTGTCCTTGTCCGCAATGAAGAGTTCACCTGGCTCTTCTGAGACATTGAAGGCGAATTTGCCATCCTTGAAATCGGAATACTCTTCCATTATCTCAATACAGGTGTCATTATCCGACTGGAAACCATAAGCAATTGCCTTTGTACCGGCAAAACAACCGCTTACCTGAGCCTTTGGAGAGCAGGAGGCAACAACCATTGCCGCTGAGACAAATAACATTAACTTTCTCATTATTTCAACATTTCAATAAGTGTTTCACAAATATTCTGCGAAGAAGGACGAGGAGCATTGACACTCACAATCCTGCCTTCAGCATCAAGAAGAAGGAAGCGAGGAATCCCGCTTACTCCGTAATCTTCAGAAATGGCTCTCTGCCCTTCTGCGGTAGCGATGAACTGAGGCCATTTTTCATCACCTTCCGAGAGCTTGGCTGTCCAGTCATCACGGTTTTCATCGATAGAGATGCTTATGCAGACAATCTCAGGGTCAGCACCGAGTATATCCACCAGCTTTGCAAGATATGGAATCTCAGCGCAGCAAGGACGGCACCACGAAGCCCAGAGGTCAATATACAATGGTTTTCCGCGAAATGCCGATAGATTGAATTTCTTTCCGTCAATATCCTCAAACTCAATTTCAGGAGCCTCGACACCCTCTCCCAGGGTCAAGGCATTTTCAATCTGGGCACAAAGGTCCGAATCAGGCTTGCTGACCATTGACTTGTAAAGTTCATAGGCCTCGCGGAGCCTGTCGTTGCAACCGGCATCGACATAAGCCTTGATAAAAGAAGCAACAGCATATTCCTTCCTTTGATTATTGTTTCCAAAATCTGCAATCGCCTTCATTGCTTCAGACAGATTAATCTCAGGATACAAAAACGGAGCATAGGAAGAATAAGAATAAATCATCTTATCGAAATCCTCATCACTGAGTTTATAAGTAGATTTCAGTGAATTCAGATAGGATTTCTCAGGTTCATACGCTCCAAGAGCATTTACCCGGACAAGAGAATAATAGTTCTGGTAGGTTGCTTTAAGACGAGCGAAATCTCTCTCATAGAATTTGACGAAACCACTGTTATCAATCGCCTTCAGCTCCTTGTCCAGAGGCGTAGCGGTTTTCTCGATACCTGCGAGGTAATCTTCAAAAGAAGTAGCTGATGCACAAGAATTTACGATATACTCCAGATCACAGAAAGTACTCCAGTAATGCGAAAGGAAGAGATTCTCCTTCTCCCCTTCCCCGAAGAAACGGAAATCAGTCTCGGAACCTGTCGTGAGGTCGAACTCCGCAACATAGTGTTTGCCTTGTTCGAAGCAAATCCTGAACATGAACTTGTCGGCAAAGAGCGCCACGTCATACATGTCGGCACCAAGGTTCACAGTGTCACGGAATGTTCCGTCTTCAGCAACATTAATCGGCACCTCCAGATATTCGCCGTCGTCACTGATATAGAAGAATTCGACAAATTCTCCGGAATATCCGATGAATCTGCCTTCGAATACTGAAGGCTCGCCTCCCTGTTTGTGGGAGACGCAGCCTGCAAGCAGCAATGCCGTCAGGACGGCTGTTATTAGTTTATTCATTGATTGACATTGTTTTATTTAATCAGATCTCTCCATGCGCTTCGCTTAGTCGAGATGACAGGTTAATCAACTCCCTGTGAAGCATCCTCAAGATAGATAGGGAA
>CAMCIE010000047.1 GCA_945874815.1 uncultured Bacteroidales bacterium | reverse complement strand
GCACAATGAAGACCCTGCCACCGGACTGCGACCTCACATAGTCAGTCAGGATGGAATATGCAGTGGTTTCACCTTCACTTCCGGTGGACATGCTGAGCAGGCCGGCAGGCTTGTCCACGACAATGACCCACTGGTCCTCATATACAATCGGAAGCCTGTCCGATGAATGCTTTCTGAAATTCTTCGCCATTTCCTCAAAATTCTCCGCAAAGCTAACACAAAAATCAGTACCTTTGCATTTTTGCACCATATAACTTATGCAAGAAACGATATTCGATCCGCTCCGCAAGAAAGAGGTTGCGCTGACGCCAGAAGAAAGAGTGCGCCAGTGGTTCATCGGCGTTATGTCAGATGTGATGGGAGTCCCTCATCACATGATGATGAGCGAAGCAGGCTTCAGATATGGAGGCAAACAATATCGTTCGGACATTATCGTCTGGAACAGGGACGCCACTCCGCTTGCTGTCGTGGAATGCAAGAGACCTGAGACGGCTCTGGACGCTTCAGTGCTCGAGCAGGCAATAAGATACAATATGGTGTTGAATGTCAAATATATAATCATCACAAACGGTCTGAAGACCTTTGCCTTCCAACGTAGCGGTGCTGCATCCTTTGAAATGACGGCTGCCTTGCCAAAGTGGGAAGAAATGCTCCCCAGGACCGGTGAAACAAAGCTTTAGGCATTATGTCACAGACAGTTACACAAGGTTTTCTTGACCACAAAATATTCCGGATAGTTTCAGAAACTGCCGCCGAGATGGGCGTCAGGGCGTTTGTCATAGGCGGCTATGTCCGCGACTGTTTTCTCGGCCGTCCAAGCAAGGATATCGACATCGTCGTCGAAGGCAGCGGCACTCAGCTGGCCGAGGCGGTTGGCAGCAAAGTACACAGCTATGTATCCGTATTCAAGAATTTCGGTACTGCAATGCTCAAGTATCAGGGTATTGAAGTCGAATTCGTCGGAGCCCGCAAAGAATCATACAGAAGGAATTCCCGCAAGCCGATTGTCGAGGACGGAACGCTTGAAGACGACCAGCTCAGAAGAGACTTCACCATCAATGCAATGGCTTTCAGCCTTCAGAAAGAAGATTTCGGAGCTCTGGTGGATCCGTTCGGAGGCATAAGGGACCTGGCAGCCGGGATAATCCGCACTCCGCTCGACCCTGATACAACTTATAGCGATGACCCTTTGCGCATGATTAGGGCAATACGCTTTGCAACCAAGCTTACCACTGATAATCACGTATTTACAATAGTCCCGGAGTCATTGGATTCCATACACCGCAACCGTCAGAGGATGGAAATCCTTTCGAAGGAAAGAATAGTTGAGGAACTGAACAAAATACTCGTGACCGACAAGCCATCCATTGGTTTCCGTCTGCTTGACCAGACCGGACTTATGGACTACATACTGCCTCAGCTTTCTAAACTCAAAGGAGTCGAGACCGTAGAGGGAAAAGGACATAAGGAAAACTTTTCTCATACGTTGGAAGTCCTTGACAATGTGGCAGTTGCTGAAAGGGAGGCAATAGCTCAGGGCATGTTGAAAGACTATGTCTTTGAAGATGGCGTCGAAACACAGATTGTCAGGACGCAGCCGAATGTCTGGCTCAGGTGGGCAGCCCTTCTGCATGACATCGCAAAACCTGCGACCAAGAAATACGACCCGTCTCTGGGCTGGACCTTCCACGGACATGAAGTTGTGGGGGCAAGGTGGATACCGAAGATTTTCCAGAGCCTGAAAATGCCCCTGAACGAGAAAATGAAATATGTCCAGAAACTGGTTAGCCTGCATCTTCGCCCCATAGCCCTTGTCACTGATGAAGTTACGGATTCAGCCGTAAGGCGCCTGCTCTTCGATGCCGGGAATGATATCGACGACCTGATGCTGCTTTGCAGTGCCGACATCACCTCGAAGAATCCACGGAAAGTCGCCCGCCTGAAATCCAACTTCGAGCTCGTGAAGACAAAACTTGTCGAAGTCGAGGCCAAGGATGCCATCCGCAATTTCAAGAATCCGATAACAGGGGATTATATAATGAAACTCTTCGGCATAGAGCCTTGCAATATAATAGGTCAGCTGAAGGAAGCCGTGAAAAATGCCATACTTGACGGGGAGATAGAAAATTCCTTTGAAGCCGCCGATATCTATATGCGCAATATGGCTGCGGACATGGGGATGTATCCTTTGGCAGAGGCAACTATGGCAGAAGTTTCTGCGGATGAAAAATGACAGTGATTGAAAAATATCTTGATTATGTGAAGAATGTCAGAAGATATTCCTCACGCACCTTCAATATATATAAGGATATCCTTGAAAATTACCGGAAATCCCTTTTCCCGGACACAGATGCTGAACAAATCGGTGATGAAGCCTTTCTCGAAGCTTTGAACCCTTCTGAGATAAGGAGTTATGAAGTTTCCCTGCTTGATGAAAAAGGACTCGATACGAAAACTGTGAACCTGCATCTTTCCGTTTTGAGCGGACTTTGCACCTACCTCGTGAAAACCGGAATGCTCAAGTCCAATCCTGTGAAGCTCGTGCCTCGTCCGAAAGTTGAAAAACGCCTCCCTGTCTTCTACAAGAAGGATTCCATGGAAGAGTATTTTGCCGGAACGGAAGTGCATGCCTCCCGGGATATGCTTGACATATTCAGACAGTGCAGCCAGAGCAGGCATGGCAAGGAACTCTACGAAAAAAGGCTTGCGAGACTGATAATTTCCATGCTGTTTTCATTGGGACTGCGACGCTCCGAGCTCATTGCCATGGATGTGTCGGATGTGGATTTTTCCAGAAAAATTGTCCGTGTGCATGGAAAAGGAGATAAAATGAGGGAAATTCCTCTGATTGTTTCATTATCTGAAGAAATTTTGCTATATTTGGAAGCAGTTGAGCAACTGGTGGGAAAGCAGAGGTCTTTGAATGAGCCGCTACTGGTCACTTACTCGGGCCGCAGACTGTATCCCGTGTATGTGGACAGAACAGTAAAGTCCGAACTGGGACAGGTCAGCACGGTGACCGGAAGAAAATCTCCGCATGTGCTCCGCCATTCCCTTGCTACGGAACTTCTGGATGAAGGAGCAGACTTGAATTCCATAAAGGAACTTCTCGGTCATTCCTCCCTTGCGGCCACGCAGGTCTATACTCACAACACCATTGCAAGACTGAAAGCTATATATCAAACCGCCCACCCTAGGGCAAAAAACGGAGGTAAACATGGAGATTAGAGTACAATCCATCAAGTTTGACGCTGATCAGAAATTGTTGGACTTTGTAGAAAAGAAACTCGGAAAGCTTGAGAAATTCTACGATGCGATTACAGGAGTGGATGTGGCACTTTCATTGCTTCCAGAACATGACAACAAGAATGTGAAGGTTCATGTGAACATCCCGGGAAGTTCGATTGTTGTGGAGAAAAATGCAAAGACCTTCGAGGATGCAATCGTTGATTGCGCCGACATTCTCAAAGAAAAACTCGTGAGGGTAAAGGAGAAAAGATCATAAAAAGTTCAATCCCGCCGGCCATGAGGCCGGCGGTTTTTGTCTGTGGCGGAAAATTACTATATTTGGTCCCGATTTTAGAAACCTGAAACTTCCATGGCTAAAGGATTTGTTGAGACAGATACTCTGTGCAGGGAAATAACTGAAGACGTCCGCAAGGGCATCTTCAAACCGGTTTATCTCCTTATGGGAGATGAACCGTATTATGTAGATATGGTCTGTGACCAGATTATCGAACATTGCCTTGATGAGAGTGAAAGGGATTTCAACCAGACTATCTGTTACGGGGCCGACGTGAATGCCGACGCGGTCGTGACGGCAGCCAGAAGGTATCCGATGTTCAGCGAAAGGCAGCTGGTCGTCGTGAAGGAAGCTCAGATGATGAAGGGACTGGAGGATCTGGCCCTCTATTGCTCCAAACCTCTGGAGTCCACCGTCCTTGTAATAGCTATGCATGGAGCATCCGCCGACAAGAGGAAGTCACTATATAAGACAGCTTCCAAGGTCGGAGTGGTGGTGGATTCGCAGAAATTGCGTGATTATGAGGTCCCTCGCTGGATATCAATGTATTACAAGAACAAGGGAATGGAAATCCGTCCCGATGCCGCGGAGCTTCTGGCGGAACATGCGGGAGCGGATCTTGCCAAGATTTCCATCGAGACTGAAAAGATGCTGAAGAACTTGCCGGAAGGAACCACCTCCGTCACCCTTTCCGACATTGAGAAAAACGTAGGCATTAGCAGGGAGTTCAGCATATTCGAACTCACCAAGGAACTGTCGGCTAAGAATGCACCCAAGGCCCTGAGGATAGCTTCATATATCGGAGCATCTGCAAAGTTTGCAATGCCTGCAGCCGTGAGTGCCCTGTACACTCATTTTTACCGCATTCTCAAATACGGAGCCTTGCTGATGAATAATCCAAGGCCGACCAATGACCTGAAATCCAAGGCATTGGCAGGTGTGAACCCGTATTTTTACAATGAGTATGACGTGGCTGTGAGGAACTATCCCCTCAGGAAATGCATGGCCATAATCTCCTTGCTGAAGGAATATGATTTCAAAGGCAAGGGCGGATTTGCCGGGGAAGCCACACCGGAAGAACTTATGGTGGAATTGACATCGCGTATATTGAATATTTGAATCCGGAATAATGAAATTATAAATAAGGTATATAATTATGGGAATTATCCAATGTACTAACGTGTGCAAGAGTTTCGGAGAGAAAGTAGCTCTTGACAATGTGTCGGTTGACATTCCTGAGGGAAAGATTTTCGGACTCCTCGGGCCTAATGGCGCCGGCAAGACAACTTTGATCAGAATAATCAACAGGATCACCATACCGAATTCAGGTTCAGTGCTTTTCAAAGGCAAGCCCATCACCCAGGACGATGTTGAGAAGATAGGTTATCTGCCGGAAGAAAGGGGATTGTACCGTAAGATGAAAGTAGGCGAACAGGCCATGTATTTTGCACAGCTCAAGGGAATGAGCCAGCGCGAGGCCATGGTGGAACTCAAGAAATGGTTCGTGCGCTTCGGTATCGAAAGCTGGTGGAACAAAAAGGTAGAGGAACTGTCCAAAGGTATGGCACAGAAGGTCCAGTTCATCACGACAGTGGTGCACAAGCCATCCCTGCTCATCCTCGATGAGCCGTTCTCCGGTTTCGACCCGGTCAATGCCCAGGTCATCAGGGAGGAAATTCTCCGATTGAAGGCAGAAGGCTCGACCATCATCCTTTCCACACACAATATGGAGTCGGTCGAGGAACTTTGCGACAATATTGCCCTGATAAACAAAAGCCATGTGGTCATCACAGGCGGAGTCAATGAAATCAGGCACAAATACGGCAACAACAATGTGGAACTCATATATACTTCAGACCAGGCCCTGAGCGCTGCCGAAGGAGTATTCACAATCCTCTCGGATACGGACGATATGGGCAGGCACACCGCTGTGCTTTCCATCGGCGAAGGCAAGGGAAGCAATGATGTCCTGACCGCATTGCTCAGCCAGAATCTGACGGTAAATTCATTCAAGGAACTGGTTCCGAGAATGAACGACATTTTCATCAAACTTGTAACGGAGGAGGAATAAGCCATGAAATTCAGAAACATTCAGACCATCATATCACGCGAATACATGACTCGCGTAAAAAAGAAATCATTCCTTCTTGTCACCTTCCTCGGCCCGATTTTCTTTGCCGCGATGTGCATACTTCCGAGCATCATCATGCTCATGACCGAAGACAAGGGAAAGACAGTCGGAGTCATAGACCAGTCAGGCATTGTCATGCCTAAAATGGTTGATAATGATGCATTTACATTCAAGGATTATTCTTCTGAACCGGTCGATGAGATGAAAGACAAGTTCGAAGATCTCGGACTTGACGTGCTGGTTGCAGTTTCTGCCCTGGATGAGCAGAACAGGACAGTCAGTGTATCAGCATATTCCAGGCAGCCGCTGAGCATGGACCTGAAAGAGGCCATCTCTTCAAGAGTGGATGATGCCGTCGAGGATTACAGGCTCAGTCTCTATGAGATCAGCGATCTCAAGCAGATTATGAAAGATGTCCGTTCAAATGTGAATATCGCCACATATACACTTGATGATTCCGGTGAAGAAAAGATTTCATCTTCAGAGGTTTACATGATGATTTCCATGATTCTTTCAATCATCATCTACATGTTCATAGCGATGTTCTCCGGAATGGTGATGCAGAGTGTCATCGAAGAGAAATCCAGCCGTGTCGTCGAGGTGCTCGTTTCCTCTGTCAAGGCAACTGAACTTATGTTCGGAAAGATCATAGGAGTCGCATGCGTGGCCCTCACCCAGTTCTTCCTCTGGGTTGTCCTGACCGTGGTCCTTGTGACCGGAGTTTCAACCTTCGTGGGCTTCGACACCATCCTTTCTACTTCGACCGACCAGACTGAGCAGATGACCAAGATGGTGGAGGGCATGGGCATTGATGCTGAGGCGGCCATGGAAGCTTCCGGAATGAATATGGCCGATATGACAGCAGTGGCAGACAGTGAGATGGGTGCCGTGCTTTCAACATTGAGGGAGCTGAACTATGTACAGCTCATCATAGCATTCGTCATATATTTTGCACTGGGCTATCTCCTCTATGCCTCATTCTTTGCAGCAATCGGTTCAGCTGTTGAAAATGAAGCTGATACACAGCAACTTCAGATACCTGTCACAATCCCGCTTCTGCTTGCCTTCTTCATTGCAATTTATGCATTCAAGTCTCCGGACAGTGCAGTCGTATTCTGGGGCTCGATGATACCTTTCACATCTCCAATCGTGATGTTGGCGAGGATTCCTTTCGGTGTTCCGACTTGGGAACTCGTGGTGTCAATTCTCCTTCTTGTGCTTACTTTCTTCCTCTGCGCATGGGCTTCAGCCAAAATATACAAGATCGGCATTCTCATGTTCGGTAAGAAAACTACGTTCAAGGACTTGTGGAAATGGTTGAAACAGAATTAATTATGAAACCGAACATGAAAATCTTTGATATATTTTCGCCCAAGGGCGATATCAAATGATTTTCATCGTGAGAGTGAGCGATAGCGAACGGCTATCATACTCTCACAAAATTTTTATAAATGTAAAAATTTTTGATAGTATGAAAAAATATCTGATAATGTTCCTGTCATTTGCCTTCCTGCTTCTGTCAGCAGGGGTGGCCGGTGCACAGGAATATGAATGGGCTCCGGTCAATGCAGATGCGAGCCGTACTGCCTGTTCTTCAGTGACAAAGGATAATGTTTCAGTGTCGCTGGGTACGTTCAAAGGAGGAAATTATATTGCTCCTTCAGGAAGGAAATATTGCAAGCGTTCCGCCACGGCGAAGGTAGCCCGGGAGGTTATCGGTGTCCAGGACAGAGTAAGTTCCGTGAAGGAAGTCGTAGGATTCGCTCCGAAGCCAATTGACCTTAAATATCCGGAAAGTCCTCTGTCTAACATGTTCATAGACGTGATCATGGCCAATGTCCGGAAACTTTCAGGGAAGAAAGTGGATTTTGGTGTCGGCAATTTCGGAGGAATACGCAGGGATGGTCTCAATGGGGAAATCCTGCTCGACGACCTGCTCTCCATGTTTCCTTTCAAGAACCAGATTGTTTATGTTGCGCATAAAGGTTCCACTCTCAGGGCTTTGATCGAGAGCATGGCAGCCGATTCCTTCCAGGTGCTCGGAGGAGTTGAAGTGCTCGTGGAGAACGGACAGGTAGTGAAGGCTCTGATCGGTGGCGAGCCAATAGATGATGACAAGATATACGGCGTCGCAACCATCAGTTTCCTTCTTAACGGAGGAGACAAGCTCTATCTGGGAAAGGATGCTCTGGAAACTCAGATTTTCGATGTCGATATCATCGATATAATGCTCGATTATGTGAAAGGCCTTGCGGCAGAAGGCAAGCCTGTTTTGTATTCTTCTGATTCAAGGGTAATTATAAGATAATGAAAAGGATATTGTTGATATTCATGCTTGCTGCCGCTGCATTTTCAGCCGATGCGCGCAAGCTTACCATACTCCACATGAATGACACCCACAGCCACATCGAGCCTGAACGCAATGGAGAAAATGCTGGCAAAGGCGGGGTGATCGAGCAGGCTGCCATTGTTGACAGTGTCAGGAGGGCGGATGGAAAAAGAAACGTCCTGCTCCTTCATGCCGGGGATTTCAGTCAGGGCTCATCTTACTTTACAATGTTGAAAGGAGACCTGGAAATCTCAGTGCTGAATGCCATGGGCTTTGATGTCGTCTGCCTTGGAAACCACGAGTTCGACAACGGTACGGAAGAACTTGCCAGACGTCTTGCCAACCTTAATATGCCTGTTGTCTGCTCCAATTATTCGTTTGAAGGCGGCATCCTCGGCTCTTTGGTGAAACCTTACACCGTGCTCAGAAAGGCTGGTAAGAAGATTGGCTTCGTGTCCATGCTGACAGACCTTACTTATGTGGTTGACAGGAATGTTGCGGATAGCTTCAAATATATGGATCCGGCTTCAT
>CAMCIE010000046.1 GCA_945874815.1 uncultured Bacteroidales bacterium | reverse complement strand
AATCAAAGAGCTCCGGCGCCAGGGAATCAAGGGAAATGTCGAAGTCCATTACGCACATGCCACAGAAAGGTACGAATCCACTGAAAGACCGATGTTCATTGAACTCATTATGAAGCTTCGTGTCCAAGGTAAGAAACCGGACCTTATCATTTCATATAGCGACATCAACAAATGGCTGCTCACCACAATCACAAGTCCTGTAATCACATCAATTCCAATTGTGTGCTTCGGCCTCCGTTCAGATAAATTCCTTCCATATCAGTATGAAATGCTGGAGAATGATTACAACGGAGGAAGGACGGATAATATGGTGCAGATACTCAATCCTCTCCATCTCAAGGAAACTCTTGAAATGGCAGATGCCATCACACCGGCAATCACAGAATACATACGCACCCCGGAATTCTACTCACTCCAGGCCCATCGTTTCATCACAATGCTCGATGTAGAGGCACTCTGGAATGACAGGATTGCATATAACGAACTGGTCAGGCAGATGGGGATGCTTGACCCGGAACGCTTTTACAATAACCTTGAGCCTAAAGTGGATGAAGGCACCCTGAATGCTTTCGCCCAGAAACAAAACAAAATCGTATTCTCCTGCAGGTCAGTGATCAATCCCAAATGGAATGTCCCTACGACATTCAACCAGATTGCCACACCGTGGGCATTCTATCCTCAGAAATCTCCAAACTATTTCATTCAAAGCAAACACGACAACAAAACACGTGGTCTGGTAGAAGGACCGAGTTTCATGCCATATTTTACAATGGTGGCAGAAGATTTCCTTGTAAATCCCAAATGTGTCGGAGGTTATTTCTCGACCGCGCAAGACCAGATCAAGGATGCGGTGAATGCCGGTTTACGCATCTTGAGAGGAGCGAAACCGGAAGATATCGGATTGATCGAGAGTCTGCCGAGCTGGAACATCAACTGGGATGTTCTCCGTCCGATGGGGCTTGATGTCAACCTCGTACCAAGTTTTGTATCCCTGCATAACGACAAACTCGAAGATAGGAATCCTCAGCTTTACAATATTCTTGTTTATGCAATAATAATCGGTTTGGCATTGCTGATGATATGGAGCGGAATCGTCATATTCATCTATAGCAGAAGAGCCAGAAAAAATGCCATCAAACTCCGTGACTATGCCAATGAGACCATCAGCAACAACAAAACCCTCGAACAAATGATGGCAATCGCGGATTTCAGAACTTGGGAATACAAAGAAGGCGATACTTACGAGAATCAGTTCAACCGCATTTCCACTAGCGATTTCTTCATGGACAAGCTCCATAATTTCCTCCACATCGGCAAGCCTGGAAACTACAACCTTCAGATTCACTGTTCAATAGATGACAAACCGGCAACCTGGTATGAACTCAGGATGACAGTCAGCAGAGAAAACGGCAAGATAGTACGAAGGGGTATCATAATCAACATCGAATCCCAGAAGGAGGTAGAGGCCATGGCAGCTGAAACGAACCGTCTTATCAATTCGGTCAGAACAAGGGAAGGATTCATAGCTTCCATGAACCACGAAATCAGGACACCGCTCAACTCCGTGGTGGGCTACAGCCAGCTGCTTGCCATGGTTGACATGCCACTTGATGAGGAAGAAATCAAGGAATATGGGAACACCATCAAGGAAAACACTGCAATACTCCAGAATACCATCAACAATATATTGACCAGCAATAAGATTGAAAAGGGACTCATCAACCCCGCGATCGAAAAATACAGACTTTCTGACATCATCGTGCCGGAACATATTTACGAATTGGAGCAGGATGGAAATGACCGCATCGTTTTGGAGCAGTGTGACAGAAGTCTGTTTGTCATGGCAGATGTTGATATGTTGAAAACTGTCATCGAAAACCTGCTTTCAAATGCATTGCGTTTTTCAGATCCGTCATCCAAGGTAACAGTGGGATGGGCAAAGTGCGATGATTCTGTTTTTTCTGCTGAAATCGTGGTCAGGGATGAGGGCATAGGCATTGCTCCTGAGTACTTTGAGCTCCTTTTTGACCGTTTCTTCAAGGTTGACAGCTTTACACCTGGCTGCGGTCTGGGTCTTTATATCTGCAAGACATTCGTTGAAAGCATGGGCGGTCAAATATCCGTGGTAAGCAAAGTTGGAAAGGGATCTGTGTTCAAAATCAAACTGCCATGAAAAGATTAAACATTCTGACATTCCTCCTGATGCTTCTTCTGATTCTTCCTTCATGCAGGAAAGAAGTCCAGAAGATGGATGTCGTGTTCTTCATTCCTCATGAAATGAAGAGCCAGATATGGCATAATTTTGTCAAGGCAGGCATGGAAGAGTTCTCCGATACAAGCCGTTATAACCTCCATTTCTACTATGCCCATAGTGGACCTGAACCTTTCTTCAATCATCCCGTTTATGAGCAGCCATACACGTACCAGCTGCGCAATGCAGTGCTGAGTATGAGACGCCAGAATGTTGAGCCGGACTTGATAATATCTTATGGAGATTACATTTCACACGGTATTGCGCAATATGATGATCCTTATCTGAAAGAAAAGCCAATCCTGTGCGTAGGTGTGACATATCCGCATTGGAAGGATCTGCTGGTGAACATGCCAAACGTTGTGGTTATGGAATCCGAACCTGAAGTCAAGAAAAATTTGGATTTCATCCAGGATATGGGGTTCGAGAACTATGTTGTGACCGTGATGGACAGCACCTATATCGACGACCATATCAGGGAAGTCATCCTGGAAGAGATAGGCGACGATTCCGAACACTATGTTCCGAACCTGCACCTGGAACAAATCGACAGAATCCACAAAAAGCCGAACAGGGATCCTCGCGTCGTCCTTGTGCCGATGAGCCTCATGGAGCCGGAAAAAAACATGCACAATCCGGAAATTCCCGGAGCACTGGATGTCAAATGGGTTTTCAACACCCATCAGCAGAGCACGTCTTTCCTGCATTTGAAAGATGACCCTTATGCCCATAGTGTGATGTCATACAATATAGGGCCGTATTTTGCCATGAGTCCGGAGTATTTCAACCTTCCGCTGATAAATGCCCTCAACTATAATCTGGGAGGATACATGACCACGTTCCCTTCAATGATGAGGCAGATCCATCCTGTTGTGGACAAACTGTTGTCCGGCACATCTCCGAGCCAGATTCCATGGAGCAAACTCAAGAAAGATTATTGGCTGGACTGGCGTCTTGCCAAGAACATCCATCCGTATGCGAGCGATTTCCCCAAAGGTGTGAAATTCGTGAATCTGCCATGGATGCACAAGTCCAGGACCGTAGTATTCCTGACATATTTCCTCGTATTTGTGCTGATTGTCCTGTTCATCATATATGCCATCATCGTTCCGACAGTGATGTCAGCCAGACAGAAGAAACAGAGAAAGCTTCTGCTTGATAAAGCAAAGGAAGCCGAAATTTCCCAGAAAAAGGTAGAATTCACGTTATCCAATATCGAAGCCTACATTTGGAGGCTGAAGCCGGACAAGTCATTGAAATTTTCTCCTTCTTTCTACAGGGATTTCCACATCCCTGAAGGTCAGACTTTTGATTATGATGTGATTCTTCAGAAGGTGGAGGAACCGGGAAGGAGCAAATTACGGAATTTTTTCTTCAGCGACGATTTCCATGGTGAGACAGATTTCCAGCTTATGGTACACCTTTCCGGCGAAAACAAGCCAAGGGCAATCTACATGCATAGCATCAGTTTGCCAAGAGCAGGCTCGCCAAAGGAAACCAATTATGATACAAAAGCCGGATTCTTCTATTTCAATGACGATGTTTACCAGCAAAATGAAGAATTGCGTCAGGCCTATCGCCTGAGCGAAGAGGTGAGCGAGAAAGAGCATTTCCTTGCCACAATGAACGATGCTTTCACGAATCCAGTCAAGACCATTGTAAAATATTCGAGGGAAATTGTTGATAAATTCGACACCCTGACCCCTGGACAGAAATCAGAATATGAAGAAAAGGTACTCGAAAGCAATGAAGAACTTCTCTCACTTCTTGACAAGGTAATGGGTGACACTATCCAGATACGGGAAGAAAAGCATGTGCAGATAGCATTGATGGATATCGCCTCCTTGATGGAATCCATCTATGTATATCAGTCGGTAGATGCCAAGAACAATGATAGGATTGAATTCATGCCGGGCCCGGACAAATGTCAGATTGAAGGTAACCGTTCGATACTCAAACAGGTCATCAACACATTGATTTCCAACTCATGCAAATCTTGCAAAGGCAAGGTAGGATTCGGATGGGCAGAAAGTGTGGAGACAGAGGTCGTCCTGTTTATAGACAATTCAGTCACGGACATTGCAAGTTACACCAAGATGATCGAGTCCATCGGCGGCAAGATGACCGTATTCAACTTCCCTGACTCCCCTGCACGCATTGAGATTACCTTCCATAAAATACAGGGGGGGTAAATTTGGCATTGGCTAGTTTTCAAACATCTCGTCCTTGAAATTGACCAGATAGACTTTCGTACGGGCACGTGTGAGCGCCGTGTACAGCCATTTCAGGTCATCCAAAGTCAGATCTTCCTGCCAGAAGGCATTATCTATGAACACACATTCCCACTGGCCTCCCTGTGATTTATGGCAGGTCAGAGCCTCTGCGTATTTGAGCTGCAAGGCATTGTAGTACTTGTCCTCCCTCACTGCTTCATAACGTTTCTTCTTGGAAGTGATATGCGAATAATCCTCATTCACACCAAGATACAACTGATTGGACTGCTCATAAGTAAGCGATGCGCTCTCCGATTCGAGAGTATCCAGAATCACCTTGGCAACTATTTCCTGGTCATCATAATCCGGGAAAGACAGTCTGGCCTCAGCGAAATTCAATCCATATCTCTGCTCATACTTCGATATCCTGACCAACTTGGCAATGTCACCGTTGGCTATGTAATCCATTCCCTGTATTCCCTCAAGAAACTGATAACAGTTCTTCACAATCATGAGTTTCTCTCCCCTTACAAGCCTTTCCTCCTTGAACTGGACAGTAGAACGTATTCCCAGATTATATTTGATTGCCCTCTTGTTTGAACGGCAAAGGATCACGACCTCATCCTCGCCCCAGCGGGAGTAAGCATCTGATATACATTCTATAAGATCTCCTCCTCCAATTCTCCGGACATCTTCGAAACGGGCAGTTTCCAGTCCTAGTTCATCCCGGGGAATGGCATCAATTCCACATTCCATTTCCGCTATAAGATTGCGCACCAATGTGGCATTGTAAAGGATTCCCGACTCCTGGTGTTGTCTTACAACTGTTGTAAGATTTACAAATTCCACCCCGCCTATCATCGACATATATTCCCGTGACAGAGCAGGTGACATATCCAGACCGACAGGCGGCAGCTGGGCCGAATCGCCGATGAGCACAACCTTGCAACCGGCCCCGTTGCGTACAAACTTCACAAGGTCCTCAAGAAGATTGCCCGATCCGAAAGCAGCTGTACTTTGCCCTGAGGCAGAATCTATACCGATGAGCGAGACCTCATCGACAACGAAAAGCGTGTCCTTGTCTTTATTGGGAGCAAGGGAAAATTCGCCGAAACCGTCTCCTCCGACTGCACGCTGGCGGTATATGTGCTTATGTATCGTAAATGCAGGCTGATGGGCATAAGAAGAAAGTACTTTTGCCGCGCGCCCGGTCGGGGCAAGCAGCACGCACTTGGTTTTCAACTCCCTCAGAGTCCCTATGACAGAGGCAATTGCAGTTGTCTTGCCCGTACCTGCATAGCCGTTCACCACCAGAATGTCTCCATCGTCTGAAGCGATAAAATCCGCCATCTTTCTGAAAAGACCGTCCTGGCATTGTGTAGGTTCGAAACGCAGACGTTTCAGAAAGGAATTGTATAGGAAATCGCTGTGCCCCATTATTTCCTCCTCTCAAAAATCATTGAAACTGCCACCAGAAGCGGGAAAATTTCAATACGTCCCATGAACATGTCCAGGGTGAAAATGAGTTTGGACAAAACCGGCTGGGCGGAATAATTACCCAGGGACCCGAGTGAGCCAAGTCCTGGTCCCACACAGCCCATGGAGGCAAAAACGCCGGAAAATGCTTCGAGAGGCTCTGTTCCGCACATCATAACACCTATTATGGAAATGAATGAAATCAATAAATACAGAACCAGGAACATCATGACCGAAGATATGGTACCATCCTGAAGGATATGGCCGTCCATTCTGACTTGTGAAACGGAATACGGATGGATTCTGTGTTTGATCTCAGCACCGAAACTTTTCAGTGCGATGATGAGCCTGTCGAGTTTGAATCCTCCCGTCGTCGAACCTGAGCATCCGCAATGCAATGCAGTGAACATCAGCAATATGCCCGGCAGAACAGGCCAATTGGAATTGTCATTCACGGCCAGGCCGGTAGATGTCATATAGCTGACCACATTGTAGAACGAATCAAAAAGAGTCCTGCCCCAGCTCTCCTGGAAACCTTGTACTTTCAGACAGACGGCTAACAGAAGGGATACGAAGGCAATTATTCCGAAATAATAGCCTATTACAGTGTTTTTCAGAGGCTTGAGCGAACGAGTTGCAAACACCGAATAGAGCACTCCGAAATGAATTGCTGACAAAATCATGAAAATGATTGATATTGCATTTATCAATCCTGATCCGAACTGACCTATGGAATTGTTTTTTGTACTGAAACCTCCGGTTGAAACAATGGAGAAAGCATGGTTCACAGCATCAAAGAAAGGCATGCCTGCAATCCACAAAGAAAGGAATGTCAGCACATTGAGGCAAAGATATACCATAGCGATGACAAAGACCACCTTGCTGGATTTGTACCTGTATCCTTCCTTTGAGAGCGAGGACATCTCCATATTGGTGAGTTTCAGACGATAAGGACTGGCATCCGGCATGACCAGAAGGAGGAAGACCACGACTCCCAGACCTCCGATGAAATGTGTGGAAGAACGCCAGAAAAGAAGGCTGCGAGGCAGGGCCTCGACATTGGTCAGGATGGTTGCTCCTGTAGTCGTATATCCGGAAACACTTTCAAACCAGGCATTTACGAGAGTGAATTCGCCTCCCCACAGCACATAGGGCAGCATTCCGAAAATAAAGGACAGCAGCCAGCTCAGCACGATGGTCAGAAATCCGTCATGCAGGGTCAGAGGCGGAGCTTTCTTGACAAAGATGAAAGGAAAGGCTCCAACTATAAGGGTAATCAGGCAACTGATTGCCAAGGGGCCGAATGCCGAATCACGACCGTCAATGATTGATACAATCGTTGACAGGAACATGAAAAGGGCACTGACCAGCAAAGCCTTGCCGACATTGGTTGAAACCGCCTTTATATTCATTACTTTTCCTCCTTTTTGTCAGCAGCCTGTGCAGAATGTTTCAGGACTGATATTCTGCGCTTGAGCTCAAGGTTTTCTTCCGTAATCTCTGTCACGGCATTGTTGATATTGGCTATCTGGTCATCTCCCTCGAATGTCACCGCATACCTTTTGCCGGTTGAAAGGAAATTGTCCAGAGCATTGGAAATCCTGAAAAGCGGATTGACATAGAGCGAGAGTATGAAATACATCAGAAGAAAGACAAGTACTAGTCCTGCTCCCACGGCGACCAGTCCGGGCATGATTCCACGGTAGAAGCTCTCGTCGAAACCCTCGGAATTGGCCCTCATCTGGTCATGTATGATTGAATTCAGGGAGTTGATGTCCTTGCGCACTTGAACATATCTTGGCTGGAGCTGTTCGAAAAACCATGTACTCGTATCCAATGAATCTGATTCGAATACCTTCTCAAGAGCCAGGGAAGCAGAGAGGAAACTCCTGAAGGACTCCATCAGGGAATCCGTAGCAGGTATGGCCTTATCAGATGCAAGAGAGTGTCTGAGGGTGTCGCACTGGATGGTGAAACTTGAAGTATCCAGTTTCTTCAGTTTTGTCATGTCGTTGCTCATGACCGCTGACAACATACCCAAATTCAGTTCGGAAGCCATTGAGGCAAGTTTTTCCGACTGGTTCAGACAGTTGATGTTGGTCGCAATCTTTTCCGAGACATAGTTGCTCATCCTCATGTATTCCACGATGGATATTATGCTGGACAACAACAATATGGCAGCTATGGAACCCAATGCGAGCAAAAGCCTCCTGCGCATGGAAGGTTTGTGTTCGCGCCTTGCTCTTTTCTTAAGATTTACAAACAAATTCCTTTCCTGTTTCATAATTATCTTCATATTTTACACTGATTCTCCGCCTGATTATCGGAAGTGACATCGTCAAGCCGGAGAACGGAATCACAATAATCCAGAATCCTGTCCCTGTGTGTAATAAATATCATAGTATGCCCCTGAGACCTGTCAGTGAGCCTTTTCATCATCACGGCTTCCGTATCGGCATCAAGGGCGGAAGTAAACTCATCAAGCAGCAAAATGCTTCCTTCACGGAGCAAGGCCCTTGCCACGGCTATTCTCTGAGCCTGCCCTTCGCTCAAGCCCGCACCAAGCTCAAAACACTGTGTATCAACCCCTTGAGGAAGGTCATACACAAAATCAGCTGCCGCTGAATGCAAGACTTCTCTTATCATTTCATCATTGGCATTGGGGTTGCCCATGAGCAGATTCTCCCTTATCGTACCGCTAAGAAGGCTGTTCCCCTGTGGCACAAACACCATGTTGCAGACTGTCGCGGCAGACACATCAATACTGCGCGAGGAATCATATATCC
>CAMCIE010000045.1 GCA_945874815.1 uncultured Bacteroidales bacterium | reverse complement strand
TGAATTAAAAATAGTAATAATGAAAAATTTTGTAGAAGAATTAAAATGGAGAGGCATGATCCAGGACATCATGCCGGGCACTGAGGAAAAGCTCCTCGAAGGCCCGACAGCCGCTTATGTCGGCATCGACCCGACCGCGGATTCCCTCCATATCGGCCACATGGTCAGCATAATGATACTCAAGCACTTCCAGAACTGCGGCCATAAGCCGCTGGCACTCGTGGGAGGCGCAACGGGAATGATCGGAGACCCATCGATGAAGTCACAGGAGAGGAACCTGCTCGACGAACAGACCCTCAGCCACAACGTGGCCTGCATCAAGGCACAGCTCTCCAAATTCCTCGATTTCGAGTCAGACTCCCCGAACAGGGCCGAACTCGTGAACAACTATGACTGGATGAAAGGATATTCATTCCTCGATTTCACAAGGGATATCGGAAAGCATATCACCGTCAACTATATGATGGCCAAGGATTCAGTGAAGAAGCGCCTGAGCTCGGATTCACGCGAAGGTATGTCATTCACCGAATTCACCTACCAGCTCCTTCAGGGCTACGACTTCCTCTATCTCTATGAACATAAGGGCTGTACCCTCCAGATGGGTGGAGCCGACCAGTGGGGCAACATCACCACAGGATCTGAGCTCATCCGCCGCATCCTCGGCAAGGAGGCATTCGCACTCACCTGCCCTCTTATCACAAAGGCGGACGGCGGCAAATTCGGAAAGACCGAAAAAGGCAATATCTGGCTCGACCCGCAGAGGACATCGCCATACCAGTTCTACCAGTTCTGGCTCAACGTTTCCGACGCTGATGCTGAAAAATACATCAAGATTTTCACAATGCTCGGCAAAGAGGAAATCGAAGAGGCCATTGCAAGGCATGCAGAGGCACCTGAGCGCAGGGAACTCCAGAAACTCCTTGCAAAAGAAGTAACCACAATGGTTCATGGCGCAGAGGAATATGAAAAGGCAGTTGCAGCTTCAGGAATGCTTTTCGGAAACTCTACAAGAGAGGCTCTCAAATCACTTGACGAGCAGACTTTCCTCGACGTGTTCGGCGGCGTTCCTTCCTTCGAGGTTGAGGCTTCGAAATTCCCTCTCGGAGTAATCGACCTGCTCGCAAGCGAGACAGCAGTATTCCCTTCAAAAGGAGAGTGCCGCAAGATGATTCAGGCAGGCGGAGTGAGCATCGACAAGGAAAAAGTCACCGACATCAACGCCCAGATTGACTCCGAGTCATTCATCAACGGAAAATATATCCTCGCACAGAGAGGCAAGAAGAACTATTACCTCATCAAGGTTATCTGAATATGGAAAAAGGAACTGAAAGCACCAGGCAGCTGAAAGTTGCCAAGGAGATACAGAAAGACATGGCTGAGATCATCCGCAGCAAAGGCATGGCCGCCTTTCAGGGCGCGCTGGTGTCGGTGAGCGGAGTGAAAATCAGCCCTGACCTTTCAGTATCAAAGATTTACGTAAGTGTTTTCCCTTCTGAAAAAGCTCAGGCCGTGATGTCCATCCTCGAAGAAAACAGCAGGGCACTGCGCGGCGAGCTCGGTTCGAGAGTGGGCAAACAACTGAGAATCGTTCCGGAAATTACCTTCTATCTGGACAGCTCGCTCGACTATGTGGAGCACATTGAGGAACTTCTGAAGAAATAGATGTTTCCTTCGAAATGAACCTGCCGCTGTTCATAGCCAAACGCTACCTTGTCGCTAAAAAATCACACAATGTCATCAATCTGATTTCAGCGATAAGTGCCATAGGCATGGCCATAGGAACGGCTGCACTCATAATAATAATGTCAATTTACAACGGCTTCGACTCGCTCATCAAATCCATGATGGGCAATGTCGAGGCCGATCTCGTAATTGAGCCGGCTAAAGGAAAGGCATTTGTTCCACAAGGAGAGGTATATGACTGGATATATGACCAGGAAGATGTCCTGAATATGTGCTGTGTCCTTCAGGAGCAGGTGTTCATAAGTTATGACGGCAAGCAGGGCCTTGCCCTGGCCAAGGGAGTGGACTGGATATATGAAGAGGAAACTCCCCTGAAGGATTTTGTACGTGACGGAGAATTCAAACTGCATCGTGGGGACGTGCCCTTGTGTGCAGTCGGAGCCGGGCTTGCCTGGGAAATGGACATCAATCCGAGGTTCCTTTCCCCCGTGGAAATGTATTTCCCGTCGCGCACAAGAAAGATAAGCCTGAGCAATCCTGCATCATCCATAGAAAGTGTAAAGGTCTGGCCGTCATGCACTTTCGCACTCAGCAGCGACATCGACGCAAGTCTGATGATTGTTCCGATTGAAAAGATGAGGGAATTGTTGGAATATGACCAGGAAGTCTCTGCCGTGGAAATCCGCCTGAGGGAGGATGCTCCGAAGGATGCATTGAAAAGGATACAGAAAGAGATAAGCTCCATGCTCGGTCCGGATTATAAGGTCAAGGACCGTTTCGAGCAGAACGAATCTCTTTACAAAATGATGAAATATGAGAAGGCTGCGATTTATATGATATTGATATTCATCATAATAATCATTGCTTTCAATATTTTCGGCAGTCTGTCGATGCTCATCATTGACAAAAGATCCGACATCCGGACTCTTCGCAGCCTGGGAGCGGACGACATGCTCATAAGACGGATTTTTGTTCTGGAAGGTTGGTTCATTTCTCTTGCAGGACTTGCCGGAGGCCTTATCGTCGGAATCGGATTCTCGCTTGCACAGCAGTACTTCGGATTTATAAAAATGCCTGGAAGTTTCATCATCCAGGCATATCCTATAATCTTGTCCGTTTCGGACATTATGTTGACAGTGGGCGGAGTAGCACTGATCGGTTATCTGATCGCCCTGCTTCCGGTCACTACTTTCCTGAAGAAGTGATGTAGGCATCGATTGCAGCGGCAGCCTTACGGCCGGCACCCATTGCAAGAATCACAGTTGCAGCACCTGTCACGGCATCTCCGCCGGCAAATACGCCCTGGCGGGTAGTTACTCCTGCCTCATCAGCCACAAGACAGCCCCTGCGGGTAGTCTCAAGGCCGGCTGTAGTCTTGGCAATCAGAGGGTTAGGAGAAGTACCGAGCGACATGATCACTGTGTCGGTCTCAATCTCGAATTCAGAACCCGGAACAGGAACAGGACTGCGGCGACCGCTCTCATCCGGCTCTCCAAGTTCCATTCTGATGCACCTTACCGCACGGACCCAGCCCTTCTCGTCACCGAGGATTTCGACAGGATTGGTGAGCATGGCGAACTGCACGCCCTCCTCCTTTGCATGATGCACCTCTTCAC
This sequence comes from uncultured Bacteroidales bacterium, assembly GCA_945874815.1. Taxonomy (GTDB): domain Bacteria; phylum Bacteroidota; class Bacteroidia; order Bacteroidales; family UBA932; genus Cryptobacteroides. The sequence goes on along the minus strand of CAMCIE010000045.1, from coordinate 5,481 downwards.
GGCGGGCAGGAAGTTCAGTTTCAGTCCTTCTATATACGATAGTCGTCTCTGCTCCAAGTCTGAGGGCGGTACGTGCCGCATCCATGGCAACATTGCCACCACCGACAACGACAACCTTCTTACCAGCATGAATCGGAGTCATATAGTCTTCGCGATAAGCCTTCATCAAGTTGTTCCTTGTGAGGAACTCATTTGCAGAGAATACACCATTGAGGTTCTCCCCGGGGATGCCCATGAACTTCGGAAGACCTGCACCGGAGCCGATGAACACAGCCTCAAAGCCCTCGACATCCATCAGCGAATCGATGGTAACTGTCCTTCCCACAACGACATTCGTCTCAATCTTCACACCCAGACGGCGTACATCCTCAATCTCGGCTGCAACAACCTTGTCCTTCGGAAGACGGAATTCAGGGATACCATACTCCAGCACTCCGCCCGGACGGTGCAGAGCCTCGAAAATAGTCACATCATAACCGGCCTTGGCAAGGTCGCATGCGCAAGCAAGACCGGCAGGGCCGCTACCAACGATAGCTACCTTATGTCCGTTTGCAGGGGCTTTCTCCACCTCTGCACCGCCGTTTTCAAGGTTCCAGTCAGCTGCAAAGCGCTCCAGCTTGCCGATTGCCACCGGCTCGCCCTTGACTCCAAGGATACAACTTCCCTCACACTGGGTTTCCTGCGGGCAGACCCTTCCGCAAATTGCCGGAAGTGATGAATCTTCTGCTATCTTTAGCGCTGCGGCTGCGAAATCGCCGGCAGCCACATGTGCAATGAAATCCGGAATCTTGACACCTACAGGGCAAGCTGCCACGCAGCGCGGGTTCTTGCAGTGGAGGCAACGCGAAGCCTCCAGAGTTGCTTCTGAAGCATCATAACCGTAGCAAACCTCTTCGAAATTGGTTGCACGGACTTTCGGATCCTGTTCTCTGACAGGTACTCTTGGAATTCTGTTTGCCATTATTTTCCCCTCCCTATCTTACATTTGTGACCGGCTTCGATTTCTTCTGTCTTGTACATGCCCTGGCGTCTCATTGCCTCGTCAAAATCAACGTCATAACCATTGAATTCCGGGCCTTCAACGCAGGCAAAGCGTGTTTTTCCTGCCACGCTCACACGGCATGCACCGCACATTCCTGTTCCGTCAACCATCAAGGTATTGAGGCTCACGATGATAGGGAGATTGAGCTTGCGGGCGGTCAGGGTGGCGAATTTCATCATGATCATAGGTCCGATGGCTACGGCCTGAGTGTAGGTTCTGCCTTCCGCAACAAGCTTTTCAAGCATTGCAGTCACAAGACCCTTGAATCCAGCAGAGCCGTCATCGGTGCAGATGAAAAGGTTGTCGCAAACCGCTTCCATTTCGTCCTTGTAGATAATCAAGTCGGCGTTTTTGGCTCCTATGATCACATCCACGGCCACTCCCCTTTCGTGCAGCCACTTCACCTGAGGATACACCGGCGCCGTGCCGACGCCTCCGGCAATGAAGATATATCGCTGCGCTGAAAGTGCTTCAGGAGACATTTCAGTGAATTCCGAAGGTACTCCCAGAGGGCCCACTACATCGGCAAAAGCCTCACCTTCTTCCATTGCGCAGATTTGTGTGGTGGATGCACCAATCTGCTGGGTCACGATGGACACCGTACCTTTTTCCTTATTGTAATCACTGATTGTCAGCGGAATACGTTCTCCGTGTTCGTCCGCCCTTACAATCAGGAATTGCCCCGGCTGGGCTGCTGAAGCCAGGCGCGGGGCAAATACCTTCATCCGACATATTGTCGGAGTGAGCATTTCCTTTGTTAAGATTTCGTACATTATTTCGTTTTTAATGTTTGTGCTGGTGGCCGTGGTCATCTTTGCACTGGCCGTCTTTGCATTTGTCGTCCTTGCACTTGTCGTCGGTGCATTTGCCGTCTTTGCACTGGCCGTCGGTGCATTTATGGTCACCGCAGCAAGCCTTTTCACTGACTGGATAACCAAGCTTTATTATTGCTGCCCTGAGGGTTTCCTCAGAGGTTTTCGATGCATCATATTTTACTGCAACTGTCTGATCTTCAAGCGATACATTCAGATCCTTTACTCCTTTTTCGAAAGAAATATTCTCGGTCACTTTCTTCACACAGCTTTCGCAGTGAAGGCCGACATTGAAAACAACTTCTTTTATCTCAGTTTTCTTCTTGGCTTCTTTTTTCTGCATTGATGCAGATGCGGTTGTTGATGCGACTGCAAAGTCTGCTGCTACGGTTGCATAGGTGAATGTGGTCAGCATCAGGGCTGACAGGATGGCTGTTAGTTTCATAATTCTGCAAAATTAAATAGTTTATGTTTTATTTCAAAATAGATTCCTCGACTTCGCTCGGAATGACATTGTGGAGGTCGCTCGGAATGACAGAACGGGGATCGCTCGGAATGACAGAACGGTGATCGCTCGGAAGCATCAGGCTTTTTTCCAAAGGGTGAAACGGAAGCCGACATTGGCCTTGATACCCATGAGCGGGCCCCAGATGCAGCGGGCATCGAACGATGCCTGACGAGGCTGGACGAATCCATTCTCATCCTTCACGCTTCCGCAGATGACATCTTTCTGGCGGAAATTGGTGATGTTCTCCACTCCTACATAGACATCCCAGCCTTTGAACCTGCGTGTAACTTGCGCATACAGAAGAGGATAGACAGGTGAATAATAGAGTCCGTTCTTCTGTTTGATGCCCTGCATGTCCTTCATGAAGTCATACACTCGGCTCGGACCGTTGACAGATGCCGTAAAATCGAAAATCCACTTGTTGAGATTGGTTGCATACTGGAGGTTGAGAACTCCCTTGTAGCGGCCGGTCATCGGTTTTTCGACAAGGCCCCTGTCAGCAAGTTCGATACGGGCATCCGTGTAGCGGAAAGTCAGGGTAATATTGAATCTTTCGACGGGATCAACGGAGAAATCAAGCTGGTAATTATTTGTATATGAACGTTTTCCGTCAAGCGCATAGAAATCTATGGTATTGGCATAATGTTCATAGTCCACAACCATCTGCTGAACGAACTGGGTCCTGAAATAATCAAAGCTCAGGTAGGTGTTCGAAGATGCGCCGAAAGGCATGTAATAGGTAATGTTTCCTCCGAATGTCCAGGCATCTTCGAGCAGATGCTCATTGTATATTCCCTTGAACTCCTTGCTGGTTGAGAATACTCCGATATTGTCGATAAGAGGTGTTGAATATCTGAGACCGCGGCCACCGTTTGCACGTATGACGATTTCGTCAATCGGAGCATATTTCAGAGTCAGACGAGGCGAGAATTTGAATCCGGCCTTGTTGTACCAGTCGCCTCTGAGTCCCGCAATTGCTGAAAACTTGTCCCCGGCATGGAAGGTATATTCTCCGAAAATTCCAAGGTCTGAGAGGAATGACACTGAACCGTCCAAATGTGCAACAGGATCCTGCAGAAGCTGCCTGCGGAAGAGTTCGTTGTAACGGTCAAGTGTTCCTCCAACTCCCAGCGTAAATTTATGGGATTCATTTATTTCATTCTGATACAAGAAGTTATAAAAAGTAGAATGTTGTCTGGCCATATATGTTGTGGCTCCGAAATATGAGTCCATGTTCTGGTAGCTGTAGTCTCCGACAAATGCGATATTCTGAGAGTTGTCTTCATTCAGAGGAATACCGATTTTTACATATCCGTTGATTGAACGGTTGAGAATGTCCGAACCCCATGGGTCGATTTTCCCAGGTTCGGTGGTCAGTGAGAATGTATTTTTATTATAAAGGACATTTTGTCCATTGGAATCTTTTAGGACCTGACCTCCGAGTCGCCTGTCCTGCAGGGCGCGGACGCCGAATCTGAGCTGGAGGCCGTTGTCTGCCTGATATAGCCAGCGATTGGCAAGGTTGAACTGCAGCATTTTCGGATCATCGAGGAAACTGTCGTGGTTCATGTCATGTGAAGCAATGTTTCCGGACACGTGGCCGAGGATGACAGTGCTCCATTTGTATCCCATCTGAAGTGATGAAGCGACGTTCAGGTCCATCTTGGTGTCACTCATTACCAATCCGTTGATAAACAGAGGTTTCTCATCGGTCGGTTTGCGGTGCTCCATATTGATTTGTCCGGTCATGGATTCAACGCCGTTGATGACTGATGACGAGCCTTTTGCTATCTGGATGCTTTCCAGCCACTGGCCAGGTACATAGGAAAGGCCGAAAGGTGCTGAAAGTCCGCGCATTACGGGACGGTTTTCATCGAGCATCTGGGTGTAGGTTCCGGAGAGTCCGAGCAGACGGATCTGGCGTGCTCCTGTCACCGCATCCGAGTAACCGACAGTGACGCTTGCCGAATTTTCGAAACTCTCGGCAAGGTTGCAGCATGCCATTTTGCAGAGGCCGGCTGCTGAAATGACCTCGGTCCTGATTTCTTTTCCTTTTGAAAGGTAGTTTCCTGCCTGACGTGATACGAACACTGCGGCGTCAAGGCTGTCCTGACGTTCGCCATATATTCCTGTTGTGTCAATATCCTGGGCATATATTGCTGCACTGCTGACAATCAGTGCAATTATTGTTGATATTAATTTATTCATAATTTCATTTTTCGGTAAAACAAGATAATACGTTACTTCTTGAGCAGAGGACTTCTGTCATGTCGAACAATCCAAGAGTGTCATGTCGAGCGAAGTCGAGACATCTGCACATTTGTCATGTCGAGCGAAGCCGAGACATCTGCTAGATTCTGCGGATACCGAAAGATGAAAGCACATCATCCCCTTGGATGATGACAAGAAATGGTGCAAATAAATATGAATCAATGGAATATGGAACCGGCGCATCTACCCCGAAGGCATCGAGGACTGCCGCTGTATGCCAGCAACTTATACTGCCATGAAAATGATGGTCATCTTCGGTGCGGGTGCCGGTGATTGAAAGTGCATGATAATCATCCGTGCAGCAATCGGTCTCTTCTATCAGTCCGTCACTATGGTTGGCAAAGTGCTCCTGACTGTCGCTGCATTCGTGATGATGTGTGCAATGGTGGCCGCATTTGTGTGCAGAATGAATCTCTTCACAGGTGAGGCCTTCGATGAATGTTGATATGAACTGATGGTCGGCTGCATGACAGGTATGAACATCAAAGACCTTGATACTCAAACAGTACAATATCTCGAGCAGGCATTCCGAAACTTTTTTCAATTTCTTTTTCTTCCTTACTCCTTGACTTTTTGTTCTATATACCATAGAATAAACGTACACTGTATTTCCGGCAGTGCCAGGGCATTTCCGTGAATGTCTTATCATAATCCGGGCTTGTACTGGTTTCGACAGGGATCTCGAAGATGGAGAAGCTATCCGCAGGCAGATGCGTCAAATCGCAACCTTAAAATTAAACGCAAACGATAATTACGCGTTAGCAGCCTAATTGCTGCTCGTCAGCCCCAGGGCACTCACACCCCGGGAATCTGGCATCGACCATGTGAGAAACGATATCGGCAAAGCT
>CAMCIE010000044.1 GCA_945874815.1 uncultured Bacteroidales bacterium | reverse complement strand
AGCATTGCCGTCAAAGTAAGGTTCGGTGAGAGTGGGGAGTCTGAGGAGAATGGGCGTGAGCTGATAAGTCTTGCCGCGGATGATTCCGAACTGGATCTCGGACAGATAGTATATGATTACGTGTGTCTGTCCCTTCCATTGCAGAGGGTTCATAAGGACGGTGAATGCAACCCGGATACTGTAAGGTTCATGGGTGTCGGCGAGGTCGGGGAAGTCTCCGGAGATGATGAAGGCAACAATCCTTTTGCAGCACTGAAAGGGCTTTTGTAAGGCAGATAAATTTTTACGAATCAAATAATTAAAAATATAGAACAATGGCACATCCGAAACACAAAGTCTCCAAACAGAGACGTGACAAAAGAAGAACACATGACGTTGCGGTAGTTCCTACCCTCGCTACATGTTCAAATTGCGGTGCAACTATAATGTACCACAGAGTATGTCCAGAGTGCGGCTACTACAGAGGCCGTCAGATTATCGAGAAGAAGGCTGAGTAATCGGTTTTCCGGTGAGAGAGGACACTCTCATGGCCCTGTAGTTCAACGGATAGAATGGAAGTTTCCTAAACTTTAGATAGCAGTTCGATTCTGCTCGGGGCTACATAAAGGCGACCGTCGGGTCGCCTTTTTTGCATATAGTCAATTTTTTGTTATTTTTGCAATCTTGATTGTAACTGAAATTAGTATGAAAAAAGTTATTGCTACTGCAGACGCGCCTAAGGCGGTCGGCCCATATTCACAGGCTATTCTTGTAAACGGAACTCTTTACATCTCTGGCCAGATTCCGGTAAATCCTGCTGATGGCTCTGTCCCTCAGGATATTGCTGCCCAGGCTCACCAGTCTTTGAAAAATATCGGAGCAATCCTGAAAGAGGCTGGACTTGGATATGAGAATGTGGTCAAGACCACTGTCCTTCTTGCAGATATCGCTGATTTCAAGGCTGTCAATGAGGTTTATGCCCAGTATTTCACTGCAGACAAGCCTGCAAGAGCCTGCTTCCAGGTGGCTGCTCTTCCTATGGGTGTAGGCATAGAGATTGAAGCCATCGCCGTTGAAGGATAATGAGCCGCAGGTCAATCATAATCTGTATCTGCGTCCTGATTCTGATGCTTGGAGGCATATCCGCTGCTGTAGCGGTGCTGTATTCAGACGGACCTTCAGGAAAGGAGCAATCACCGGCGCAGGTTGCTGATGACTCGCGATTCATATTGTTGCCGGCAGTGCCTTCGGATGCCGTTGCTGTCTTTTGCTTTACCAAAGCTTCCGATGCATGGGAGATGACCCCGTTCAAGGATTTCGGATGCAGGATGACGGTGTCACTTCATTATTCCGGCAAACTGACACCTCTATATGTATTTGACACGGGCCGTTCTTCAGAGGAACCTTCCTCTGAAGGGGCTTCTCTTATGGAATATGCTCAGGGACTGGGACTTGTAACGGAGTATGTTGACTGCAGCGACTATCGTTCGCTTCATAAGAAAATCGGCAGCCGTTCCGTCGTACTGGCTTCTCCGTCAGAGGTGATAGTACGCTCTGCCATACGCCATCTTGAGAAAAATGTGTCTGTCCTTGACCTTTCAGGATTTCCTGAAGCTGCATCACAGGTCCGGGCATCTGATGTGATGATTGTCTCAAACGAGCAGTCTTCCAAGCTGCTTGGCACTCTGCTTGGCAATGCTTTCGGTTCATGGGCTGATTTCACAACCCGACTTTCGTCATGGACAGTTGCCGATATCGAAAGTCTCGGCAAGGATGGCATAGTTCTCAACGGAAAGGCAGTCAGTGACGACAGCCCTTCAATGTTCATGTCAGTCCTGAAGGCAAGTGCCAGTGCTACAGGCACCTTCACATCGGTGCTTCCTTCATATACCTATTCTGCCATTTCTCTTCCGATGAAGGATGTCGGTGCTTATCTTGCAGCATATTCTGCATTTCTTGACTCCAAACAGCAGCTTCAGAATGCAACAGCAAGAAGCAAGGCCCTGAAAAAGGAGAATGGATTATCTCCGGAGGAATTATTTGCAGGCATTGGTGTCCAGGAAGTTGCAACAGCATCTTTTATAAGCCGGAGTTCTCTGCAACGGGTCAATCTGATACGTTGCTCCAACCCTGACGCAGACCTTATCTTCAAAAACTGTGATACTGTTCCTTCGTTGAAGGATTATTCTCCGGCTCTGCATCCGTTTGCATATTCCTCATATCTCGACACTGCATTCGGCAGCCTTTTCAAACTCAAGGATGAGTCATGTTTTACATACGTGGACGGATGGATAATATCAGGCAGCAAGGATGCAATCGAAGAATATACTAAAGGCAGGGCACTTGAATATACTCTGAAAGAATGTCTCTCAGATGCTTCCTTGCTGGAAATTCCGGGCTCGAAATCTTCGGTTGCAACTGCTTATCTGTCAGTGTCTTCCGCTGTGTCTTCTCCAGAGAAAATGTTCAGGAATTCATTCCTCAGCCTTGCCTCTGGCTTTACAAAGGATGCAGACCTTGTCCCTTTGGTCCTCACTGTCGGCACTTCCAAGGACCGTTCTTCATTCCATGTGGAACTGAATAGTCTCAAACTCAGGAAGACCAAGGCTCCGGCTTATGACCGTGACACAACTGTGCTCATACCTCAGGGACCGTTCAAGGTCAAGAATTCAGGCACGGGCAAAACCAACTTTTTCTATCAGCAGGACAATCTCTACCTTTGCCTGAAGGAAGAAGGAGGAAAGGGACTCTGGGGCATTCCTTTCGACAAGAAGATATGCGGAACTGCCTGTAACGTAGATTATTATGCCAATGGCAAGATCCAGTTCCTCTTCGGAGCCGGATCCCGGATATATCTTATCGACAGACTCGGCCGCTTTGTCAAAGGCTTCCCTGTTGACCTCGGAAAGGAAATCCTGATAGGCCCTGACGTATATGATTTCAATTCCACCAACAAATACAATATCATGGTCCTCCATAAGGATAAAACCATTGAAATGTACAACCTCAAGGGCCAGAAACCATCTTCATGGAAGGGAATCAAATCTGAAGAAACAATCAAGTCCCTGCCTGAGAGGCTGATTCTCGGCGACAAATCGTGCTGGGTGGTCAGGACATCCATCCGCACCATGATATATCCTTTCAACGGCGGAGAAGCCCTGACCCGGGAAAAGGGCGACAAAATGATACGCCCGGACAGCAAGGTCAGAGTCATAGACGACAATACCGTCGAGTTTGAATGCTACGACGGAAAAACCAGAAAATTAGTGCTTTAACTTAAATATTTTATGGAATTCACATCAGTAAACAAACTTTTTGAAGAGTCCTTCAAAAAGAACTGGGACCGCCCTGCGATTTCCAACTATCAAGGAGTCACCCTGCATTACAGGGATGTGGCGCGCAGGATTGAAAAAATGCACATCATGTTTGAAGAGTGCGGTCTCCAGAAAGGCGACAAGGTCGCAATCTGTTCAAGAAACCAGGCGAACTGGGCTGTTTCTTTCCTGTCAGCCCTTACATACGGAGCTGTGCCGGTGCCTCTTCTTCATGAGTTCAAACCGGGAAACATCCACCATCTTGTAAACCATTCAGAGGCAAAGATTCTTTTTGTCGATGATGTGGTGTGGGAAGGACTCACCGAAAGTGAAATGCCTCTGCTGCATGCAGTTATCCAAGTGAATACATTCAAGCTGCTCTATTCTGCAGATGAGAAAATTACCTCTGCTCGCGAGCACCTTAACGAACTTTTCGGACGCAAATATCCTGAAGCATTCGTTCCTGATGCAATCAGCTACTATGAGGATTCTGCTGACGAACTTGCCATTATCAATTATACATCCGGCACTTCCGGATTCTCAAAAGGAGTCATGATTCCTTACAGGGCAATCTGGTCGAACATCGTTTTTGCAAGAGGAGTCCTTCCATTGCTTGACAATACCAAGAGCGTCGTTTCCATGCTTCCTTGCGCCCACATGTACGGCCTTATGTTCGAGGTTCTCTATGAACTGAGCGTAGGTGCACACGTGCACTTCCTTTCAAGGGTTCCGAGCCCTAAGATCATCATGCAGGCTCTTGCAGAAGTAAAACCTTATGTCATCATTGCCGTGCCGCTTGTCATTGAGAAGATATACAAGAGCAAGGTGAAACCTGTCCTGGAGAAGGAAGGAATTCGTTTCCTTATGAAACTTCCTGTTCTCAATCAGGTGGTAATGAACAAGATACGTACAGAGCTCGTGAACGCATTCGGAGGCCAGTTCGAGGAAGTCATCATCGGCGGTGCCGCGTTCAACAAGGAGGTCGAGGCTTTCTTCAAACAGATCGGCTTCCCGTTCACTGTAGGTTACGGTATGACAGAGTGCGCTCCGATCATCACTTATGATGACTGGAAGGACGAGAAACTTTATTCTTGCGGAAAGATTGCTCCGAACCTTGAAATCAAGATTGAATCTGCCGATCCTCAGAATGTTCCTGGTGAGGTTCTTATTAAAGGTGCAAACGTGTTCCTCGGTTATTACAAGAACGAGGAGGCTACTTCCGCCGTCTTCACAAAGGACGGATGGTTCCGCACCGGCGACATGGGTGTCATCGATGCTGACGGCAGCCTCTTTCTCAAAGGCCGTTCTAAATGTATGATTCTCGGTCCTTCCGGCCAGAACATTTATCCGGAAGAGATTGAGACAGTGCTCAACAGCCAGCCTTATGTCGTTGATTCGCTCGTAATCGAGGACAATGGAGGACTCACCGCCCTGATTTATCCTGACTTCCGTCTTGGAGAGACTGACGGCATGGATCAGAGAGGCATTGTCAAACATTTTGAAAACGCTCTTTCAGACATCAACAAGGAACTTCCAAACTATGCGAAACTCAAGAAGATCGAGGTGATGTCAGAGGATTTCGAAAGAACTCCGAAGAAGAGCATCAAACGTTATTTGTATCAGAGAAATTAATATGGAGAAATTCGACCGCAGCTATCTTGACATGGCCGGTATCTGGGCACGCAATTCTTATTGCAAAAGGCGTCAGGTCGGTGCCATCCTTGTCAAGGACAGAATGATAATATCCGACGGATATAACGGGACACCTTCCGGATTCGAGAACATTTGTGAAGACGAGAATGGGGTTACCAAACCGTATGTGCTTCATGCAGAGGCAAATGCGATTACCAAGGTCGCACAGTCGGGAAACAGCAGCAAGGATGCTACATTGTATGTTACGGCATCTCCTTGTATGGAATGTGCTAAACTTATCATTCAGGCAGGGATAAAAAGGGTAGTATATCGTGACGAATACCGGATTACGGACGGAATCGACCTGCTGAAGAAGGCAGGAATTGAAGTCGAGAAAGTTGATTGAGTTGAAATATGAAACGTATTGAAAATACTCTTACCATTGCGCTCCTGGGAATTGTCCTGGGAGTGCTTGGTACATTGGTGGGCCAGAAAATAATGGGCCCGAAAAGAACATTCGACGGGGATTACAACCGTTGGCGCAAACTGAATCTCATTCTTCAGGAGGTACAGAAGAATTATGTGGATACCATCGACATGAAGGCCATGACAGATGCTGCCGTCACGGCTGCTCTTGCCAAACTGGACCCACATTCGGTCTATCTTCCTCCTGTGGAACTCACTGAATCGGAAACAGAGCTCGCCGGCAATTTCGAAGGCATAGGCATCCAGTTCAATGTGCCCAATGACACGGCCATCGTGCTGAGCGTCATCCCAGGAGGACCTTCCGAGAAGGCCGGACTCAATCAGGGCGACAGGATCATCCGTGTCAATGACAGGACGATTGCCGGAACCAGGACACCGCAGGACAGCATGGTCAGGCTCATGAAGGGCCCTTCCGGAAGCAAGGTTAAGATAACTGTCAGCAGAGACGGCACTCTGATTCCATTTGATATTACGAGGGATAAGATTCCTGTGCATTGCATCGATGCTGCGTTCATGCTTGATGATGTGACCGGCTATGTGAAATTGTCTAAGTTCACCAGGACCACTTACAAGGAGTTCCGTGAGGCTTCGGAAAAGTTGCTCTCCCAGGGTATGAAGAGGATGATTTTCGATCTTCGTGGCAATACCGGCGGTTATTTCGACCAGGCTCTCCAGTTGTCGAACGAGTTTCTCTCGAAGGGTGAAAAAATCGTATATATGGAAGGCCTGCATCGTCCAAGGCAGGATTTCGATGCTGACGGAAGGGGACGTTTGAAGGATATCGGGCTGTCCGTGCTGATTGATGAAAGTTCAGCCTCGTCGAGTGAAATCTTCTCCGGAGCAATTCAGGACAATGACAGGGGAGTGGTCGTGGGAAGGCGCTCGTTCGGAAAAGGACTTGTACAGGAACCGATGAACTTTACCGATGGTTCCGGTATAAGACTCACTGTATCAAGATTTTATACTCCTTCAGGAAGGTGTATCCAAAAACCGTATGCAGATGATTATGCCTATGACATATATGAAAGGTATGCCCATGGTGAAATGACTTCTGCCGACAGCATGAAGGTGGATACCACCGCTGTATTCTATACGATGAAAGGCCGTCGTGTCTATGGAGGCGGGGGAATCATTCCTGACGTGTTCGTTCCTCTGGATACGACTAAGGCTACCAAATTCTATATAAACTGCAACAAGAAAGCCACCCAGATGCGTTTTGCTTCCGCCATGTTCGACAAATATCGCTCGCAGCTGGCGGGAATAAACGATTTCAAGACTCTGGAACGCTGGATGGATGAGGTGTTGCTTGAACGCCAGTTCCTGGATTTTGCATCTTCAAAGGATGCTCTCAAGCCATCGGCTGAGGAGTGGGAGGCATCGAAGATCTATATGATACCGCAGCTGAAGGCTCTTGTGGGGCGTTATTCGAAGCTCGATGAGGAGGCATTCTACCGCTTCTACATTCCTGTCGATGACGCTCTCCAGCAGGCTCTCGTACATTCTTCGACCGTCGATTAGAATTCGACTGCCGAATCCCCCTCCAGTCATTCCGCCCCCCTAATGTCATTCCGCCACCTTCCCTCCTGTCATTCCGAGCGACCGGAGGGAGTCGAGGAATCTTTTAACAAAAAATTTGTAAATCAGAAAATTATGCGTATTTTTGCGCGCTTTTCTGACCGGAAGGCCAGCAGGCACAAAGTATAATGTTCAACCCACTAGTTTGTTTAAATTAATTTTTTACAATGGAAGAAAACAAAACAGTAGTGGCAGCTGAGGAAACTCCAGTTGTCGTAGAAGAAACCAAGAAAGCTCCGCTGAATGCTTCAGTAGATCCTGACAAGTTCGATTGGGATGCTTTCGAAAGCGATGATGTCTATGGTGAGGACATCAAGGACATTGACGCGAAATACAGCCAGACTCTCTCAAAAGTAGTTGAGGGTGAGGTTGTTGAAGGCGTAGTTACAGCAATCAGCAAAAGAGAGGTGATTGTTAACATCGGTTACAAGAGCGAAGGCGTCATCATGGCTCCTGAGTTCCGTTACAACCCTGAGCTCAAAGTCGGAGACAAAGTTGAAGTGTTCGTTGAGAGCACTGAGGACAAGAAAGGCCAGCTCATTCTTTCTCACAAGAAAGCACGCCAGCTCCGTTCTTGGGATATGGTAAATGCAGCATTTGCAGCAGACGAGATTGTAAAGGGTTATGTGAAGACCCGTACAAAAGGCGGTATGATCGTCGATGTATTCGGAATCGAGGCATTCCTTCCTGGTTCACAGATCGACATCAAACCTATCCGCGACTACGATCAGTTTGTTGACACAACCATGGACTTCAAGATTGTCAAGATCAATCAGGAATTCCGCAACGTTGTCGTTTCTCACAAGGCTCTTATCGAGGCTGAACTCGAGCAGCAGAAGAGCGAGATCATCGGCAAACTTGAGAAAGGTCAGGTTCTTGAGGGAACTGTCAAGAACATCACAGGTTACGGTGTATTCGTTGACCTCGGCGGTGTTGACGGTCTCATCCACATCACAGACCTTTCATGGGGCAGAATCAACCACCCGGAGGAGGTTGTTTCACTCGACCAGAAGATCAACGTTGTCATCCTCGACTTCGATGAGTCCAAGAAGAGAATCGCTCTCGGCCTGAAACAGCTTACTGTTCATCCTTGGGACGCTCTCGATGCAAACCTCAAAGTTGGTGACAAGGTTAAGGGTAAAGTTGTTCTCATCGCTGACTACGGTGCATTCGTTGAGATTGAGCCAGGTGTTGAGGGACTTATCCACGTATCAGAGATGTCATGGTCTCCAAGACTCCGCATCGCATCTGACTTCCTTAAGGTTGGTGACGAGGTTGAGGCTCAGATCCTTACTCTCGACAGAGAGGAGAAGAAGATGTCTCTCGGTCTGAAACAGCTCGTTGCAAATCCTTGGGAGAACATCCGCGAGAAATATCCTGTTGGTTCAAAACACACTGCTACTGTTCGCAATATCACTAACTTCGGTGTATTCGCAGAGCTTGAGGAGGGCATAGAAGGCCTTATCCACATCAGCGACCTCTCATGGACCAAGATCAAACATCCTTCAGAGCTTGTTGCAGCAGGTGACAAGATTGAGGTTATTATCCTTGACTTCGATGAGGAGAACCACAAGCTCAGCCTCGGACACAAACAGCTCCTTCCTAACCCATGGGATGAGATCGAGGCTAAATACAGCGTTGGTACTGTAGTTGAGGCTAAGATTGCTTCTGTAAACGACAAGGGTGCCGTTATCGAGATAGAGGGCGATGTTGACGCATTCTGCTTCAGCAAGGAGCTCGTTAAAGAGGACGGTTCAATGCCAGTTGCAGGTGAGACTCTCGCATTCAAGGTTGTAGAGCTCAAACGCAGCGCCAAGAAGATCACCCTTTCTCACGTGAAGACTTATGCAGAGGCTAAAGCTGAGAAAGTTGCAGCTGAGGTTGACAACACCAAGAAAGCTGTGAAGAAGATCAACTCAAACATTGAGAAGACTACT
>CAMCIE010000043.1 GCA_945874815.1 uncultured Bacteroidales bacterium | reverse complement strand
AGGTGACCGGCAGCCGCTACACCGGAATGCTTGTACGACCTGTTTACAGTCCTGATGAACAATGAAACGATTTGCTTACATAGTTTTCCTTGGCCTTATTTGCGCCTGTTCTCCTGAACGCCTCGCTCCTTCTTCCGCGGACTGGAGCCTGAGCGCGAGCATTCTTGACGTGCAGGGCCTTGGGCAGACCAAGGTTTCCTATGGGGGAGCCTACGGGGAGCATAGCGAATTTGAAGTGGGGGATGTGTTCGGACTTTTCGTTCTGGATGCCTCCGATAATCTGATAGTCAACAACTTGCAGGTCTATTGCTCAGGCTTTGACAATGACGGCGGAAGCGTTTGGTCAATTTTCAAGAGCGGGAGCTCGGATGACAACACTTCCAATTACCCGCTCTCAGACAAACTTTCCCTGGGCGAGGGTTATTTTGCCTATTATCCTTACGATGAGAGCCTGGCCGTGAGCAATCGTGACGGTCTTAAGGCTATGGTTGAAAAGGCCTACGACAATCTGCCGTACGACCAGAGCACGGAGTACACCGGTCTTGACCTTCTGATTGCGAGCAATTTGCAGGATTGCAGTTTCGGCGAGGTGACGCTCAGCGATAAGAGCGTTTCGCTGAAGTTTGGTCACGTGATGGCTATGCTCCGCTATTTCATTCCTTCCGGCAGCGTGAAATATGAATACACCTTCAGCGGGGAGGACTTTACGCCTTACCTGATGGGAACGGCCGATGGAAAGGACGAGTTCCGCTTTCTCTTCAAGCCTGGCTGCTTGCTGGATGTGTGCGTCAAGTTCGTGAAAGACAAGAAGTTGTACAAGTTCGAAACCGGCAACAGCAAGAACATCTTCCCCATCACCACCGAGGCCGGGCATTGCTATTTCCTCGATGAGCATGCTCCCAAGGTGCCTTATTCCACTGCCGTGGACATGGGAACGTCCGTGATGTGGGCAAGTTTCAATCTCGGGGCCGAGGACGATGATGCGGCAACGGCCGATAACATCAGCGGCCTACCCGGGTACTACTTCATGTGGGGAGTCAACCAGACTACCTCTTCATTCGGTAATTCTTCGTACACCAATTATAACAATTCCTTTACCGCCGGCACCAAGCCTAAGGAGCTCCCTGCTGGCTATGATTACAGCGGGAATGTGATCTATGATGCCGCGCGCAACACCTGGGGAGGGGCGTGGAGAACTCCTACCTGGGCCGAGTGGCAGGAACTCTTCTCTGCCTGCACTTACCAGGTTGGGTCGAAAAAGATTACTTTGACAAGCAAAGTGACAGGCAAAACTCTGGTAATCCCATATCAGGGTTACAACAACGGCACTACTGCTTCCCAGCCTGATTACGGCTATTACTGGTCAAGCACTTCCAATCCGAACAATATTACCAAAGCTTATTCCACCGTCTTCAGGAACTCCAACTCCGCTCCCGGCCGGAACGAAAGTGCAGACCGGTACACTGGTCTTCCCCTTCGCCCTGTCTATACCAAATAAGTTATCCTCCTGAACTTCTCTCACCCCCCCAATAGAGAAGCTGACCTTTTGGGTCAGCCTCTTTTCTTATATCCGATACTGATGTCCTACTCAACGCGACGGATAGTGACCGGTCCTGAAAGACCGTTGGCCATTCGTCCCTTGCCGACAAGCGAACTGTAATACGCATCCCCTTCGCTTCCCAGTTTGGCTTTCGAATTATATTCTGAAACTTTAACCTTGACAGTCACAGTGTTTTCACCTGACACAAGCATATCAGTGACATCAAATCTGAATGGTCCGAAACTTCGTCTTCCTGCAGGTCTTCCGTTCAAAGCGACCTCAGCAGTATAATAAACATCGCCAAGATCAAGAACATACGAACCTTCCTTGCCGTCAAATGTGAACGAAGTTGTATATAATGCTTCATCTGCACTGTCTGCAAGCGCCTCAACCTCTCTCCAGTCTGTCAAGGCCATATCTTCAATGACAATTTCACCGGCTGCCACATCCCATTTGTCAAGGCAGATAAAGACCTCGCCTTCTGAAGGTTCAAAAGGTTCTGCAGCATCTGGGACAAAATTCTCTGAGAGATAGAGGAATCTTGAAGTCTGAGGAGCTAAGGTAACAGATACCACACCGTTCTCACGAAGGAGAGCCTTTCTGACTGAGCCGTCCTCTGCATCAAGCCAGTAATAATATCCGGCATCTGCTGCCAGTTCGAATGACTTCCACGAATCATGAGGATTCCAGAACATCTGAATGAGATCACCGTCAGGCATGACTCTGCGACACTGGCGGATTCCATCTCCTCCGGCAATTATTCTTACCGGACCTGCAGGATTCCAATCTTCAAGGGAAGTGCATATATTGCTACCTCGTGCCACCTTACGCATCATGGACGCAGTCATGCGGTCATTCCTCTCATGATTGAGGAACGAAGGCTGCTTTTCCGGAAGCGATCCCAGAATCAGAATTTTAGCATTCTTCTGCCTGCTCAGATGCTGTGCAGTCTCCTTCTGAATATATGGAAGATCATATAAAACAAGTCCGCTGTATTCTCTTCCTCTGATGCAGATAGTGCCGTCAGCACCTGTCGTCATCTGCTGAAGAGACTCATCATTCACCCAAGCCCAGGTAAGTCCCTTCTTCTCGATTGAATTAAGGACCGGCCATATGCTCTGTACCCATTTTGAATGCATCTTTTCCGAAACCTCACGACCTACAAGATATGGCTCGGTCTCAGGAAGATAACCGAAATACAGAATCTCTTCCGGATTTGCTACATCCACTGGATATTCAAGGAAAGGATAATATACAAGCACATCAGCATCAGCCTTGCCGCAGCGCATCAGATACTGTGCTCTCTGAGCATAAGCGTTTACATCTTCAACCTCCTCCCAGAACACATTCTCCTCATAAAGGTCAGACGAAAAGTCAGTGCCGATCATGGAATTGTAGAAAGGCTGCCAAGGCTTTCCACCTGCAGTGTATTTATAAGGTGTTCCATGCCATATGATCTGATTGACACCGCTTGAAAGAAGCTTATCCACTGTAAGACGCAGTTTCTGCGGAGTCATCATGAGACCTCTGTTGATATGGACACCTGACTCTGAGGACACTACAGGCTTGTCATAAAGCATGGCTCCGGAAGTGATCATCTTTATTCCGCCCTCGCTTCCTCCGTCGAAAAGCATGTTCTCGACTTCTGGAATAGATGCGTCGGCAGCAGCCCTCATATAGTCAAGCGGTAGTCCGTACGGCTGGGTCTTGTGCATCAGCCCTCTCTTTTCCGCCCAATCGGCAGAAGCTTTCAAGAGATGAGTCCTGATGAGGTCGCTGACAGTGAGGTCATAATCATAACGGAGTCGCCAATCCTCTTCCGAGAAGGCGAACTCAGGCCTGTCATACTCATTATCATACATGTTGTTGTATCCGAACCATATGTTGGCAGGAAGCCATGGAGTCGGGTCATACCCTCTACGTGAACGGAAGGTCTCAATGAAATCAGCCGTGAAATGTCTGTCAACCTTGAACTCGTAACTGTCGTTGAATATGCTTCTGAAAGGTCTGCCGTAGTATCGGTCAAGTCCTGTCTCAGCACCGAAATAATGCTGATAGCTCTTCACGACCACATTCGAGTCAAGATGATCGAGCACATTGCCTGCGCCCGGTTTTGCAACGATCATGTTGGTCTCCTGTGACGGTACCGACCACAGGGAAATGAGCACCCTGCGTGCCCCGTCCTCAGTCTTTGCTGACTTAAATTCCACTGCATCGGTCGAAAGACTCCCTAGCACAGATACATCCAGGATCTTTCTCGGACTGTCAGCCGGCTCAGTGATCTGAGCTTCAAGCAAAGCCACCAGTGTAGAGAATTCGCTGTCCTGACGTTCCGGACGAGGAACAGTCACCTTACCGCCTGCAGCAGGAATATCGGTCATTCCAAACTGAAGCGAGCGATTCTCTTCCGTCTCTGTGATATGGGAACCTGATGCAGGCCATCCGCTTCCATGAGTCAGGTCCACGGTGAGGCCAAGACGCGCAGCCTCTTCCATCACTACGGAAAGACTCTCATAATATGAAGGAGTGTCAAAGCTCATTATCTTTCCCATGCTCTCCATAGGCGGCGGAATGACAAGAGCAAAAGCCTGGATCTCGACTCCTCCGAAATTATGGTCTGCCAACATCTGAAGCTCCCGGCGAAGTTCTTCCGGCTCGACATCTGCTCCCGGCCACCACCAGCGTGTAAACGGGGCATACGTTGCCGAAGGCTGACGGAAATCGTCAAGAGAAAACTCCTGTGCCTGAACATCGAATAAGCCTGCCGGCAAAGCCAGCAGACTTATGACAAGATGATGAAATCGTATTTTCATATCATTTAAACTATGAGACTAAATGTCTCCCTCATAGACAAGATATACTACTACCGTTGTAGAGCGCCGCCTCGTTTTCCTCTGGCAGGATGTAAATATACTCATATTTTATTGTTTTCCAAAACCTTTCGATCCAGATATTGTCTTTAGCTTGACCGCGGTCGTCCATGCTGACCCTCATCTGAGGGTGCTGAGCACAGGCCTCAAGCCATGCCTTGCAAGTGAACTGACGACCCTGGTCTGAGTTGATGATCTCAGGTGAGCCATAGGTCGCAATCGCGTTCTGGAGTACTTCTGGATGCGCTTCCAAGCTTGCTCAAATGCTTGCGATGGCACACTGGCATTATGCCCATCAAGCGCATCATACGACATACTTTTCTCAGTCCGGGATATCTGCCTTTTTACGGACGGATAACAAAAAAAAGCCCGACATTTGCCGGGCTTTTTTATGAATTGCAGTATGATTATTTATACTGGGTGCAACCGATTACATTGAAGTTTGCATCTACATAGTAGATCAGAAGGGCATCGTCAGTTGGAACAAGGAGTACATCTGAATATGCACCGGCACCAGTCCAGTCAAGATTTGACCAGTCCTCAGCCCTGTTGACCATACCATCACAATCTATTGCATAGACTTCTGTCGCAGCTGCAGGATTTGTAATATCAAGAAGCACTACATCTGTTGCATCATATTCGAAATGACATCCTTTCACGATAGCAGCATACTTCTTTCCTTTCCAGTCAGCAGTAGCGATACAGTTGTAGTTCTCCATCCATGTACTACCTGTAGTGTAAGTATTTACCCATGAATTTCCTGTGTTGTTAGCAACAAAGTTTGCAAGATAATAGAGGTTATAATCACCACCGTAACCGATGTAAAGGAAGCCATCCTCAAATGTCTTGCCTACAGGAACTGCACAGCAATATGCAACAAGGCTTGCAGCATAAGGAACGTTAGAATAATACCAAGTACTGAGTTCACCTGCAACAACCTTCCAGGCAAGCATAGCTCCACCGGCACCGTCAGAAACACAGGCAGTAATCACGGCATCCTTGGTAATGTCACCTTTAACTCGGATGTTTCCGGCATCTGTACCATAATAGTTGGCTACATCATAGCTGATATATTCTGTAGGAACAGGATTATTGATATCATCCACACGATAAACCTTCACGGTTTCACCATAATTTGCATCTGTTGCAACCAGAACATGATTTCCTTCATCAACACAAAGGCTCTGCATCTGAAGGCCGCCAGGAATTTCTATCTTGCTGGTTTGCTTGCCGGTAAGCGGATCGATTACAAGAACTTTCGACCCACTCAGAAGAAGAAGATTGTCACCATATTTAGCAATTTTCACCTTTGCACCTGAAGTATAGTCAGCATAAGCTGTTACATTCTGATACCAGATGGTGCTTGTCGGACTTACCTGATGGATATAGAATTCAGCCTCAGCACCGTTGGCAGCTTTGATTGCGAGGGTAACTTCACGCTCCTCGTCAAGTGCATCGTAAGCCGAAACGACAACTGTCTTGACCTGCTCACCGTAAGCCTTACTGTCAGCAAGTTTCACCCAGTCACAATCAGACGGGATGGTTACTGTCCAGTCAACGTTGGTCATGGCCTTGATTTCAATTGAAGCGCCTTCAGCTCCTATCTCTGCCTCAGTTGCAGCAAGTTCGAAAGCATCAACCTGTCCCTGAACAATCTTGATTTCCTTTATTGCAGTTTCAGCTGTAATTGTCAAAGTTGCAGTTCTGGCATCAAGTTCCTTGGTCTCGGCAACGATGAGTTTGAGTTTTGCATCTCCAGCTTCTCCTTCTGCAGGAGAAACTTTACACCAGTCAACATTCTCTTTGATGGCAGCTTTCCATGCAACATTCGAAGTGAAAGAAACGAAGATATCCTCGTCGATAGTACCATTTACAGGAACGGTCAATTCATCAACATTACAAGTGATCTCTGGAGTAATCACAGGCTTTGTGCAGGCAATCGCCATGATTGCAAGCGAAATAAATAATGCTAATCTTTTCATAATGAATAATTTATGAATTGTTAATAATTAATGTCAATTATCTTGATGCGATCTCATCGAGAATCAGCCATATCTGGTAAAGGGCACGTGGCACATGGAAACATCCTTTCCATTTACCACCCTTCAGAGGAAGGAGGACCTCTGCGCGACGGTTCAGATAGCCGTACCACTCAGGATATTCCGCATCTTTGAAATGAGTCCAGAGGTAGTCATGCAGCTTGAAGAACCAGTCGAGACATTTCTCGTTGCCTGTGAGCTGATAGCCTTTGATCATCGCAATGGCGGATTCAAGATGTACCCACCAGAGTTTCTGGTCCCATTCGAGCTCCTGGGTAGGATAGCCCTTGCGGTCCATGAAATAGAAAATGCCACCATACTCTTTGTCCCAGCCATAGTCGATGACGCTGAGAGAAATCTCCACAGCCTTCTGTATCAAGGCTTTGTCATTCCTGCGAATGCCAATGTTCATGAGGAACCACATTGCTTCGAGGTCATGTCCAGGATTGACCTTGCGGCCTTCGAAACAATCAATCATGCTTCCGTCAGGAGCAAGATTCTCAAGGATTACTCCGAGTTCCGGCTGCCAGAACACATCCACGATTTCGTGTACGCTTTCGTCGATGGTTCTCTCGATCAGGGCCGGGTCGTTGATGATATCCTCCACCTCGAGGGCCATGTTGCATATTATCATAGGAAGGGCAAAATCCTTCATAGGACGGGTACCCGGATATGCCTTGAGCCACTGTCCCTTAGGATTGGAACGACGCTCAAGAATACGGTTGAACGTCTTGCGTGCTATTTCCGCATATTCCGGATTGCCGGTTGCCTTTGCCAATTGCGCAAATGCCATGCAGGCGAATGTGTTGGAGAAAATGTTGTAGGGCTGAACGAGAGGCTTTCCCTCACGGGTAAGAGAAAAATAGAAGTCATAATTGCCGTCATGACCATATTTCTTCAGGAATTCAGCTCCCTGGATGGCTGCCTGGAGCCACTCAGGACGTTTCTCAAAAGAATTGTATAGCATGGCGAACATCCAGACTTCCCTTCCCTGAAGCCAGATGAATTTGTCTGTGTCATAGACACTTCCATCTCTGTTCAGACAGGAGAAATAACCTCCGAATTCCTTGTCCTGGGATTTTTCCAACCAGAATGGGAGCACATTGTCAAGCAGTTCACTTTTGTACTGACCTGCCAATGATTTGAAGTCTTGGGTTTTCATAATTATATTGTTTCCAAATATTTGTCAAAAGCCTTTTTGATATCTTTCCAGTAGTCATACATGCGGATATGGCAAAGGTCGAAGAAAAACATTCCGTCAGTGCTGGAATTGATGCAGGCATCGACGATGTCAGGCATGAGCGAGCCTTTTCCGCCGTTCTCGAATCCGCTTCCGTTTCCGATGTCAGGACCTCCGGCAAAAGGGACATCATCCATGAAAAGTTCGGCTGCCTGCTTGCAGAAGCCCTGCATCGTCCACTCCCCACTTCCATAAATGCTTGAAGATGAGGCGTAAGCACCGATGAACATATAGTCGCAATGGTCAGCATAACCAAAGTCTTTGTAATTGCTTCCGGCCCAGTAATAGCCGTCCGCCTTCGGGTCGTATTTCGGACTTGCCCAATTGACGCCTGAATAGTAGTAGCTTGAATACCAACCTCCTACATAGCATCCGAATTTAATCTTAGGATTGATGGAATGAACCTTGTCAGAAGCTTTCATCACAAAGTCATGAATGACCTTCGCCCTGAATTCAAGCCATTTCTTTGTCATGTCGCTCACAGGCCTTTTAAGTTCAGCCTGTCCGGCTGACATCACTGCTCCCGGCCAGTCAGATATAGTCTGTCCGACATACTCTTCAAAGCCGGCCTTCATCAAATCGGAGAAATCACTCTGAAGGCTGTAATCGTCAAAACGGCAGCGGTCAAGTATGATTCCGTCAATGTCATATTTTGCAAGGTCTTCAATTATGCCGAGCACAAAAGCCTGAGCGTCAGGATTAATCGGTGACAGGAACTTCGCTCCGTAATCGACACTGTCGTCAAGCAAATCCATTGTATTCTTCAGACCGCCTGCAGTATTCACCACAGATGCCCATTCCTTTTTTGAAGGGTCGGTAAACAGCATGCCATCGCTGCCAAGGCCATAAGGGCAAAGGCACCCGCCGACGAAGGTGTTCATCACGGCGTGGATTCTCAGGCCCTGTTTATGTCCTTCATCCACAAATGTTTGCAAATAGTCGAAATCTGCTGTTCTGTTAATAAATTCGTAACCGTTCTTAGTCCAGCAATCCATTCTGGTCTGAGGCTGAGCATGGGAAGATTTGAAAAGGACTCCTCCGTTGGTAGGGCGTACATCCACGACAAGGTCGGTGAATCCGCACTCTTTCATTTTGGCTATCTCACTGATTATCATAGCCTGATCGTTGGCATATTCTTCCCAGTTTCCCTCGCAGCTGATCCAGACATAACGGTTTTTGCCCTTCTGTCCTGGCTGTGGATCCGGTTCAGGCTCAGGTTCCGGTTCAGGTTCCGGCTCAGGTTC
>CAMCIE010000042.1 GCA_945874815.1 uncultured Bacteroidales bacterium | reverse complement strand
ACTCCCCCTCACGTCACAATCTACCAGCACATTCCTGCCTGATTTCTGCACTATGGCGGCTATATCGAGATCAGCATCGAATATCTCTGAATTCTCAAAAGACTCAAAGAACTCCTTTGAAGCATGCCATGAAAATCTGCTTTCTCCGGCAGCTAATCCATTTAGAGGTATTTCAAGTTTAACGTCCATCATGACCTATAAATAGATTTTGAGCCCGCAAAGGTATAGAAAACTTTCCAAACTTTCAAATTTTTTGGATTCCAAATTGATTTTTATCTTATAAATGACATGAACCAATTATTCCTCAACATTCTGGCCTCTGCGTTTACGCTCGATTTCATCAAGAATTATCTTCCTGATTCTCATAGACTTAGGAGTAACCTCAACAAGCTCGTCCTCCTGAATATATTCCAAAGCTTCCTCAAGTGAGAAAACAATAGGAGGAGGAAGCATGACCTTGTCGTCACTGCCTGAAGCACGCATGTTTGTCAGTTTCTTGGTCTTACAGATGTTGATATTGAGGTCTCTTTCACGAGTATGCTCTCCAACAACCTGTCCTGCATAGATTTCCACACCA
The DNA here is from genome assembly GCA_945874815.1 of uncultured Bacteroidales bacterium. GTDB lineage: Bacteria > Bacteroidota > Bacteroidia > Bacteroidales > UBA932 > Cryptobacteroides. The sequence goes on along the minus strand of CAMCIE010000042.1, from coordinate 8,376 downwards.
GGCTCAATGAAGAAACGTCCCCTGTCCTGAAGCTTGTCCATCGAGTAAGCTACAGACAGACCGGTTTCAAGTGAAACGAGAGAACCGTTGGTCCTGCGCTCAATCTCACCCTTGTAAGGCTCATAGCCCTTGAAACGGTGAGCGACGATAGCCTCACCCTGGGTTGCAGTCAGAAGGTTGCTCCTCAATCCCATGAGGCCACGGGCAGGAATATCGAATTCAAGATGTGTCCTGTCACCGCGATTCTCCATCTGGATCAGGGCTCCCTTGCGGCGGGTTGACATCTCGATGGCCTTTCCGACAAACTCCTCAGGTACCTCGATGGTCAGATTCTCGATAGGCTCGCACCTCTGGCCGTTGATGGTTTTGTCCAGCACCTTAGGCTGTCCTACCTGAAGCTCGAAGCCTTCACGGCGCATGGTTTCTATAAGGACTGACAAATGGAGCACTCCCCTTCCGTAAACTATGAAGGAATCCGCATTCGGACCCGGTTTCACCCTCAGGGCAAGGTTCTTCTCAAGCTCTTTCTCCAGACGGTCTTTAAGGTGACGTGATGTCACGAATTTTCCTTCCCGTCCGAAGAACGGAGAGTTGTTGATGCAGAAAAGCATGCTCATTGTCGGCTCATCCACCTCAATAGGAGGCAGGGCCTCAGGATTTTCAAAATCAGCTACGGTATCGCCGATTTCAAAGCCTTCAAGTCCTACAACGGCACATATATCACCACATTCAACAGTATCGACCTTTGTCTTTCCAAGACCGTCGAATACCATCAGGTCTTTGATTCTCTGCTTCTCCTGAATATCGTATCTCTTGCAGAGAGTTATGTTCATTCCAGCTGTGAGAGTTCCTCTTGTAACCCTTCCGATGGCAATCCTGCCTACATAAGGAGAATATTCCAAAGAAGAAATCAGCATCTGCGGGGTGCCCTCGTTCTTCTGCGGAGCAGGTATCACTTCAAGAATGGTATCGAGAAGGGCGGTGATGTCATTGGTCGGCTGTTTCCAGTCAAGGGACATCCATCCCTGCTTGGCACTTCCGTAAACGGTCTTGAAATCAAGCTGGTCCTCTGTGGCACCGAGAGAGAACATAAGGTCAAAAACCTCTTCCTGCACTTCATCAGGACGGCAGTTCAGCTTGTCAACCTTGTTTATTACGACAACCGGTTTCTTGCCCATCTCGATGGCTTTCTGAAGCACGAAACGAGTCTGAGGCATACAGCCCTCAAAGGCATCCACCAGCAGCAGAACACCATCAGCCATATTGAGCACACGCTCAACCTCACCACCAAAATCGCTATGGCCCGGAGTATCTATCACATTGATTTTTACACCTTTATAATTTACCGATACATTCTTGGCCAGAATTGTGATACCCCTCTCTCTTTCGAGGTCGTTGTTGTCAAGGATCAGTTCTCCCAACTTCTCCTGCTCGCGTGCCTGACGCGCCTGATATATCATCCTGTCCACCAAGGTAGTCTTACCGTGGTCAACATGGGCGATAATCGCAATGTTTCTGATGTCCTGCATATATATAAACGTCTAAAATGGGCCGACTACGGCCGTTTTCTTAAAAAAGCCTGCAAAAATATACAATAATCTTATTTCGTGAATCTTTTTTTGAAATTTTATTATCTTACCCTCAATTTTCTGCCAATCTTCAATGTCGTGGTCGGAGTGATTCCGTTGAGCTTGCACAAAGCATTGACAGTTGTCCCGTTATTGATGGCAATCCTTCCGAGAGTATCTCCGGAACGCACTGTATGCCACTTCATTGCAGTTTTCTCGGCATCTTCCTTCTTGTCCTCCTCCTCGTTTTTGAACTCATCTTCAAAATCCTGGTCATAATTGCTGTATGGACTGAAATATTTCTTCTTCAGCACAAAGAGCCTGTGACGCAAATCACCGGTCTTGAAGTCTATGAGCCACTGAGGATCGAATGCAAAGCCCTGATACCTTGTCTCAAAATGAAGGTGAGGCCCGGTCGAACGGCCTGTCGAGCCGCCAAGGCCTATGACATCACCGGCATTCACCCAGTCACCGGCCTCCACATTCCTCTTGGAAAGATGGCCGTAGAATGTTTCCAGACCGTTTTCATGCCTTATTACGATGAGATTTCCATATCCTCCCAGATATTTAGACATCCTTACCTTTCCATTGAATGTTGCATAAACCGGATCGCCGGTCTTGAGCGGGATATCCACCCCTTGATGGCGGCGTCCTCTGCGGATTCCGAACTTGCCCCTGTAATATACATCCGCCTGATAAGGACAGTGGTACTGGCTCAGGCTGTCAACAAGCCAGATTGACCAGGAATAAGGAAGGCTGTCCTGAGGCATTTTGTAAGGATTTGAATCAACATTATTCCAATGGTCTTCATATACATCTTTAAGTGCCTCATAATCAGGTGTTTTATAATATCTCCACGTATTATCCCCAAAAAGGATGACCTTGACGTGTTCATTGACAGTGTCAAGGGTATCAAGCGGATCTGAGGGAGAGGTATTCATGGATCTGACAGGCTGAAGGAAGATTCTTGGCAGATTGAGCTTTGTCCTCACTGTGTCAATATTCTGTGCCTGCGCATTGGCAGACATAGAAAATGCCGCAAGCGCCATGCACAGCGGCATAAAAAACAACAACTTCCTCATCTTACCTCGCTCCGAATTTTTCAGTAAGCAGATTCCTTACTGCATGAACTTTCTCATCAAGCAGGGTCTTTGATGTCGCCTCGCAGATAAATCGAAGATAAGGCTCCGTGTTTGAAGGCCTTATATTGAACCACCATTGAGGAAATTCAACCCTGTACCCGTCGAAGTCCATATAAGCCGTTGGTTTTTCCTGAGAAATGAACATATCCCTCACTGCATCCATTGCTCCGGCTTTGTCCTCCAGACGGAAGTTTATCTCACCTGAATTCTGATACTTTTCAATCTATGAGATGAGCTGACTGAGAGTTCGGCCCTCTTTTTTGAGTTTGCTTACTACATTGAGTATCAATATGGAAGCCAACATTCCACTGTCAGAATAGAAGAAATCGCGGAAATAATAGTGACCTGCAAGTTCGCCTCCAAAAACGCCGTCAATCTCACGGAGTTTTTCTGCGGCAAAGGCGCGGCCCACCTTCCATGTACGCATTTCTCCGCCAAGTGGAGCAAGATACTCTCCCACGGCCTTGCTGGAACGGATATCCTGAAGGACCAGTCCTTTCTCGCCTCTTTCAACAAGGAAATACTGGCCGAGAACGGCAATCATCAGGTCAGGAGAAACGAATCTTGCGTTTTCATCCACGAACATGACCCTGTCGGCATCGCCGTCATATATGACTCCAACCTCTGCACCTGCATTTCTCACCAGCTCTTACAGAGCCTCCACATACCTCTGTACCAATGGATTAGGCTCATGATTCGGGAATCTGCCATACATGCCTTCGAAAAGATAGTCAGGCTGCCCGCCGAAAATCTTGCGTGCGAAAAGGTTGGCCATTCCGTTTGAAAGGTCCATGGCAATCTTCAGATTGCTGTAATCACCTTTGTATTTAAGGAGGAATTCAAGGTAGTCCTCATATATATTCATCTGATGCACCTCTCCCCTCTTTTCAGCCACCGGTGTTGGCCTGTCCTCATCAATCCACTGCTTTATGGTTTTCAGACCTGCGTCATAGCCTACGGCCCTTGCATTTTCAGTGGAAACCTTCATTCCATTGTATTCCGGACCGTTGTGGGATGCGGTAATCTGGACCGAGGCCTTGAATCCGTAATTGGCTGTTGCGAAATATACCGCAGGCGTTGTGGTGAGTCCAAGGTCATATACATCAGCTCCGGCATCTGTAATACCCTGAAGCACAGCACTATGTATCTCGTCTGACGATACCCTGCAATCTCTTCCCACAGCAACTTTGTCTGTCGAAAGAAGCTGCGGGATGAAATATCCCACCTTATAGGCAGTCTGTTTGTCGAAATCCACATTATAGATTCCTCTTATATCATAAGCATGAAAAGCTCCCATAGTAAATATTTTATTGGCCGCAAGGCCGGTAAACAAAATCAGCAATTCTCAGCCACAAAGGTTTCGAGCTGCTCCAGATCGTTGTCTATAACGGTATAGACTTTTTCTTTTTGCATTGCAGCGGCGAGTCCTTCAGGCAAGACAAGCACCTTGTCGGAAGATATGCCACCGACAAGACTGGAATTTTCGTCGAAGGCTGCTGCAATAATCTCGCCGAACTTGGCTGCATGTGCGGTGGCAAGATAAAAGCCATCAGCTTTGGAATCCATATAGGCAAGATATCCAACAGCCGCATGAGGGTCGGACAAATAGCCATGACGGGAATATATCCCGGCAATTGCCTTCTTTATCTGATCATCAGAATAGGAATATCCCTCCATATTAGAGACAAGCCTCTGGAAATCATCATCATACAGGCACATCATCCTCTCATAGTTGCTCGGCGCACCGACATCCATGGCATTGGCAACGGTCTGGACAGACGGCCTCGGGCGATAGACTCCGGTATGGAGGAATTCAGGAATTACATCATTCGCATTGGCACCGGCGATGAATCTTCTCACCGGCATTCCCATGGCTGCTGCCAGCATACCGGCAGTGATGTTTCCGTAATTTCCGCTCGGAACGACAATATCGGGAGCCCCGTCATTTCCCATCGCCTTCCACGATGCCCAGGCATGGAAATAATAGAACGACTGCGGAATCCACCTTAAAATATTGATTGAATTGGCAGAGGTGACATAATGGTCACGCCTGAAATCAACGTCATTGAACACAGCCTTGACAAGTGCCTGACAGTCATCAAAGCAGCCCCTTACACACAAAGGCCTGATATTTCCTCCGAGAGTTGTCATCTGGGCCTGCTGCAACGGACTCACCTTTCCTTGCGGGTAGAGCACTACGACCTCGACACCCGGGACATTGTGGAAACCTGCGGCCACGGCACTTCCGGTATCACCTGAAGTGGCAGTCAGCACAGTCAGTTTTTCCGAGCCTTCACTCAGATATCCCAGCATTCCGCCCATGAACCTCGCCCCGAAATCCTTGAAGGCATAGGTCGGGCCATGGAAAAGTTCGAGGACATTGACACCGGAGGCCAGATTCACCAACGGGCATTCGAAATCATAGGCTTTGCTGACGATGGCTTCCAGCCTGTCGGCAGGAATGTCGTCGCCGAAAAAGAGTGAAGCCAGGTATGTCGCCATTTCCCTGTATGAAGAAGCAGAAAGGGCAGCCACCTTGTCCAGATCGACCTGAGGAATGTATTCCGGCATGAAAAGTCCGCCGTCGGGGGCGAGTCCCATGAAGGCTGCATCCTTGAGCGCATAAGCCTTCTCGCGTTTTGTATCCCGCGTACTGAAATATCTCATAATCAGATAGTAAGATGGGTGAGCTTCGCTCCTTTGTTGGACACTTTCACCACATATACCTCACAACCGGTACCCATCGCATCGAAATGCTCCTTGAGGATTTTTCCGGAAGCATCGGCAATCGCCTTATGATCGCAAAGAGCAAATACTGAAGGTCCTGAACCTGATATGTTCATTGCGAGTGCTCCGGTTGCAAGTATTTTTTTCCTGAGTTCATCAAAACCAGGGATGAACTGCTTTCTATATGGTTCCGCAACAAAGTCCTGCATGGAATGGCCTATGAGCTTGATGTTGCCTGTGCAGAGACCAGCAACCAGACCTCCGACATTTCCCCACTGGCGGACAGCATCGTGCATCGGGACGGCCTTCGGGAGAATCTCCCTGGCCTCTTTCGTACTGACAACGATATGCGGGTGAACCACAGCGCAATAGAAATTGCCCGGAACCGGAAGCTGAATGAGGTCGAGAGGTTCATAACCCCTGATGAGCACGATACCGCCCATCACCGCCGGTGCAGCATTGTCGGCATGGTAGCCGCCGCTGGCAAGGTTTTCTCCTTCCATGGCACATACCACCACCTCCTCGTCGGAGAGAGGGCATCCGAACAGTTCGTTCATTCCGTAGGCAGCAGCAGCAGATGATGCTGCACTTGAACCTATGCCGGAGCCGGGGTAGATTTTCTCGCAGATCACTACATCAATCTGTGCCTTTTGGCCAATTTTCCTGAGGAATGAACGTACCACCGGGGTAATGACATTCATTTCTATGTCTTCCGGAATCGGAACGCCGCTTATATTGGTGATTGTAAGTCCGTCTCCTTCACTTGCAGTTATTTCCAAAATATCTCCGACCTCATCAAGTGCAAGACCAATGACGTCGAATCCACATCCCATGTTGGCGATGGATGCAGGTGCGAATACCCTAACTTTTTTCATTGTGTCTGTGTTTCGTTCGTTATTATTGGATGACAACTATCTTTTTGATTTGTACCTTGTTGTCACTGTTCCTTTTGAGATTGCCTGGAGTTTGCGGCTGACCATCTTGCGTCTTATCGGAGAAATCCGGTCAACGAAAAGATTTCCTTCGAGATGATCCATCTCGTGTTGCACCATCCTGCATGCAAAGCCGGAGAATTCCTCCACAACTTCCTGAAACTCTTCATTATAGTATTTTACTTTTATGACTTCAGGACGGCTTACTTCCGCATATATACCCGGAACGCTCAGGCAGCCTTCAGAATAGTCACACATCTTTTCACTTTCCTCGACAACCACGGGGTTTATCATTGTCCTTGTGAAATCCTTCAGATCTTCATAAGTGTCGGCAAGGTCCCTTCCATCCACTATGAGTATCCTTTTGTTGACTCCCACCTGAGGGGCTGCAAGTCCGCAACCGTCTGCGACTTTAAGTGTTTCTTTCATGTCAGCCACAAGTTTTGAAATGGCTTCCTTTTCATTAAGGTCGGCATCGACATTCTCATTGCGAAGAATTTCCGACCCATATAGATAAATAGGCAATATCATAATCAATAATATTATAATCAATGAAATACGGAACTATTTCCTGCGTCCCGTCCTGGATGATTTTGTGGACAGCGAGTCCGGTACAAGTGTAGGATCGAAGGTGGAACGGGAGCCTGAAATCCTGTCCATATAGCTCTGGAGGATGATGGCAGCACTGATTTTGTCCACTGATTCCTTGTCCTTCCTTGCGGATGCTTTCATTCCGCCGTCAATCATCGCGCGATGCGCAAGAACAGACGTAAATCGTTCGTCTTCAAGAGTCACCGGGATGTCAGGGAAAGCCTTGGCAAGCTGCTTGAGGAAAACTTCCACGTCTTTAGCGGCTTCTGATGGAGCGCCGTCCATATTTCTCGGCATGCCCACCACAAATCGGCTCACATGTTCTTTTTCAGAATAACTTTTGAGATATTCTATTATCTTTGCAGCTTGTACCGTTTCAAGGGCAGAGGCAAAGATGCCGAGCGGGTCGCTGACTGCTACGCCGACCCGTTTTCTACCGTAATCTATGCCTATAATCCTGTCCATATCGGACGCAAAGATAAAAAAATTATGGCACTGAACAACAAAAACAAAGATAACAAGGACCACAAAGTCCGCAATTTCAGGATTGCGGTAATAAACGACAATACCCACGAGCAGTTTCTTACCCTGCATTTTACAAGAAGCGGGCTTTTGGTGGCGGTCATCAGCATATTAGTCTGCTTTTCTGCCATAATCTTCTGTCTGATAGCATTCACGCCCATCAGGTCATTCATTCCGGGCTATCCGGACGAGAGGTCCAAGAGGGCTGCAATCCAGAATGCCATCCGCATCGATTCGCTGGAAAACGTGATATTCAAATGGGAGCTATATTCCGAAAATCTCAGAAGGACGGTGGAAGGGCGCGAGCCGATAAAGATTGACAGTCTGATAAATGCAAAGAAAGCTGAACGTGCCGTTTCGGACGAGTCATCTCTCCAGAGCAAGGATTCATTGATGAGAGAGCAGGTCAAGGAAGAGGAACAGTTTGAGATTTCTTCCCGTCAGAAGAGGAACCTTCCGATTGAAGGCCTGCATTTCTTCACACCGGTAAAAGGTGTCATATCTCAAAGTTATGACCCTGATTTTCACCCATATATAGACATAACCGCACCTTCAGGAACTATGGTTAAGGCCATCCTCGACGGCACGGTGATATCCGCGGAATGGAACCAGGAAACAGGAAACAGCATCCAGATACAGCACGCCGGAGATATCATCTCCATTTACAGGCACAATGAAAAACTCCTGAAGAAAACGGGAGACAAGGTCAGCGCCGGCACGCCGATAGCCCTTCTTGGGAATACCGGCACCGAAACCACCGGAGCCCATCTGCATTTCGAGCTCTGGCACGATGGTGAGACGGTCGATCCGACCTTGTATATCAATTTCTGATGCTTTCTACATTAAATAACCACATTGGTAAAGGTATGGAGAAAAGACACATAGCCATTCTCG
>CAMCIE010000041.1 GCA_945874815.1 uncultured Bacteroidales bacterium | reverse complement strand
TCGGAAATCATGTCCAGATCGTCATTGCTTGAAAGGGAATCTGTGCCGACAGTGATGTCCAGTCCGTTCTTCCACATAAGTTCCACAGGAGGCAAAGTATTGTGTATAAATATATTGGATAATGGGCACAATGCAAAATACACATGTTCGAATGCTTTTTTCGCGGCATCGATATCGCTTTGAGACAGGCAAACATTATGGACAAGCAGCACATTGGCCTTATAAGGAGCCGGAGCCACACGGCCAAGTGTATCAATGAAATATTCCAGTGATGACCCACCAGTGACGGGAGGGGTGCTCATTCCTGCCTGTTTCCTGTTCTCGTACATTTCACCTGTGCCTTTCCTTATCAGGTCTTCCTCCTGCCGGCTTTCCTGGGAATGGTATGAAAGAAAACCTTTCTCCATGCCTGCTCCAGCAGATGCGCTGAGCAAATCCGGGCTCATGGTGTAGCATGAATGTGGAGTCGGAGCAGCATCAATACCCTCTGCATCAGCCAGTTCATTGAGCTTTCTGACATCTTCCATCACCTGAGGGCACTGTTCCGGTTCTGTACCGAATACTTCCAGAAATGTTCTTGTGTACATCTTATGTCCGGCCTTGACTTTGAATGAGGATTCATCATTGCTGATGTCTGCCATCGCAGAAACTCCGTCATCCCACATTTTGTCCATCCATTTCTTCACAAGAGCAGCCTTTACATCATTTCCGGCCCAGTCCCTCAAGGCATTGATCTGGTCGATGAATCCTGCCATTCCGCTGCCTTTGTAAAATTTGCCGTGAAGATGCGACAATTCACTGTGACAATGCGAATTGACAAAGCCTGGAACAAGCGCGACATTGAGAATCTGGTCTGTCTGGGAGCACTTCCCCGTCTTTACAATCCTTCCGTCAGAAGGATCATATTCCACATAACCATTCCTTATGATGCCTTCACCTTCCAGGGTATAGACATAAGCTGCATTTATTCTTTTTGTTTGAGCCATGATTTTCCTTTTACTCTTTCTTCTTTGTCAACTACTGTCGTATCACCTTTGACAGCCAGAATATTACCAGAGGCTGCCGGAACTTTCCTGCCCGTTTTTTTATCTCTGACCGTTTTTGAGAGGCTGTCTATTATGGCAAGGCTGTCAATTTTGTCAAGACTGTCTGCACGGACTGCCAGAGAATCAATCACCGCAAGGCTGTCAGCCTTGGCCAGACTGTCCGCAACTGCAAGAGAATCAAGATTTTCTATATAAACCATTCTATAGAATCCGTTGGAATCCCACGCCACGGATACACTGTCATAATAATGTATATATGGCTCGGCTGACAAGAATGGGAAATAATCTTCTGCCTTGAAGTTTGTCGTAATCTTGAATGCAGACTTGTAAAGGTCAATTTTCAGCTGTTGAAGTTCCTTGATGCGTTTGTCCAGTATCTCGGCAGTTGTTCTCAATATTCTGGAATAACGTTCCGGATCATCCATATATGTTTCAACACTCTTCCTGTAATCGGCAGAAGAGTAACCATATTTTTCAAGTATGGGTTCGTACACCAATGAGGTATCCGCCATTCTTTTCACACTCGGAGTTGAATTGATCCACTGGTCTGTAACCAGCATCTCAGCGTATATTTTCGCCATCTTTCCGCGTGGAATAACCTTAGCCTCCCTGCTGCAAGCGAACAGCAGCAGGAAGAAGGCTATCAGACAGATATTTCGAAGGCAGGCTTTCATCACTATCTGAGCACTGCTCCGAATTCATTCTGGAAAGTAGCAAGAAGTTTGTTCATGACTCTTTCCACATCATTGTCAGTCAAGGTCTTTTCGAGATCCTGGAGAACGAAGCTCATTGCATATTGCTTCTTGCCTGCGGCAATCTTGTCTCCCCTGTAAACGTCAAAGAGGCTTACCTGCTTGATGAGTTTCTTTCCAACCCTCAATGCACTTGCCCTCAGATCGGCATAATTTACTGATTCATCAAGCAAAAGCGCAAGGTCACGTCTCACTTCAGGGAACTTAGGAAGTTCAGAATATTTGATCTTGTCCCTCTTTACAAGTTCAAAGAGAGCCGCCCATGAAATCTCCGCTGCAAAAACAGGCTGCCTGATACCGAACTGTTTAAGTCTTGCCGGTGAGATTGTTCCCATTACAGCAAGCTGTTTGCCGCTTCCCGGGAGTTTGTAGCACAATCCTTCTGAGAAGAGGTCAGAAGGTGCAGCTTCAGTCTGCATTGCATACAAATCGGCTCCGAAGCGCTTCAGAAGCAGTTCGAGATAGCCTTTGAGCTGGAAATAACTGCCCTTTCCGGCATCAATTCTCCACGATTTGTCCGGCTGGCCGCTGATGAACATTGCAAAGCAAGTCTGCTCCTGGTATGACTCAAGAGTCTTGCCGTCGCTGCCAGGCAAAAGTGAATAAACTGAGCCATATTCGAAGGTCCTGATATTGCTGATCTGACGGTTGATATTATATGCAATCACCTCAAGACCATTGAGAAGAAGGGTCTGCCTCATCACATTCAGGTCAGAGCTGAGAGGATTCAAGATCCTTACACATCTGTCTTCAGGAAATGTCTTGAGTTTAGAATAATACTCCGATTTTGTCAGGGAATTGTTCATTGTCTCAACGAATCCGTTGGCAGCCAGGAAATCGGACACAGCCCTTCTGACACGTTCAGGTTCCGGTTTGACCGGGGCATTCACTGACATTCTCATTGCAGAAGGAAGTTCGATATTGTTGTATCCGTAAATCCTGAGAATCTCCTCGACAACATCGCATTCCCTGTAAACGTCTATCATATATGATGGAACCGCTACCTTGGAACCATTTTCAGATTTTTCAAGGAAATCATATCCAAGGGCTGAAAGAATGCCCTCAATAGCCTCCTTGCCTATCTTCTTTCCTATGAAATTTTCAATCCTTGCATAGTCAAGTTCAACTTCTTTCCTTGAAATTTTCTCAGGATAGAATTCCTGAACTTTTCCGACAACCTCACCTCCGGCAATCTCCTGGATAAGGAGCGCCGCACGTCTCGAAGCATAATTCACAATCAGCGGGTCTGCACCCCTTTCATACCTGAACGATGCATCAGTCTTCAAGCCATGCCTCTTCGATGTCTTGCGGATTGATACCGGATTGAAATAAGCACTTTCAAGGAAGACATCAACGGTGGAATCCGTTACACCTGAGTCCTCTCCGCCGAACACACCAGCAAGGCACATTGGTTTTTCTGTATCGGCAATTATAAGGTCTGCAGCCGAAAGTGACCTCTCAACACCATCAAGGGTAACGAATTTTTCGCCTTCTTCTGCTCTGCGGACAACAACTTTTCCACCTCCGATTTTTGATGCATCGAAAGCATGGAGGGGCTGTCCGGTTTCCATAAGGACAAAATTGGTGATATCGACGATATTGTTTATCGGCCTGAGGCCAATTGAAAGAAGCTTCTTCTGGAGCCACTCCGGAGATGGAGCGACCTTGACACCTTTGATTGTCGTGCCGGTATATCTTGGTGCGCCATCCGCTGAAAGAACTTCAACGGGGATTGCTTCGCCCTCGCCCTCACGGAACTCATTCACCTCAGGAATATTGAGTTTGCAAGGGATATTATTATGAACCAGATATGCATAGAGGTCTCTTGCCACTCCGATATGCGAAGCAGCATCCACTCTGTTTGCAGTCAGTCCAATCTCAATCAGCGCATCTGTCGCAAGGTGAAGATATTCTTTTGCAGGTGTACCGACCACAGCGTCAGGGTCCAGAACCATGATGCCGTCATGAGATGTTCCTATGCCAAGTTCATCCTCGGCACAGATCATTCCGAATGACTCGACACCCCTGATTTTCGATTTTTTAATCTTGAAGTCCTCACCAAGAACGGTTCCCACTGTTGCCAGCAGGACCTTCTGGCCTGTAGCCACATTGGGCGCTCCGCAAACGACCTGAAGAAGGTCGGAAGCTCCGGTGTTCAACTTTGTGATATGGAGATGGTCTGAATCCGGATGATCCACACATTCAACTACTTCTGCTACAATAACTCCTGCAAGCCCGCCGGGAATCTCTTCTACAGTTTCAAGAGAATCCACTTCAAGTCCGATGGAGGTCAGGGCCGCAGAAACTTCCTCCGGAGACAGATTGCACTCAAGATAATCCTTGAGCCAGTTGTACGAAATCTTCATAATATATCAATCAATTATTTATCCAAATCATCCTTTGAGAAGAGTGCATTCACAAACTCCCTCTTGTCAAAGACTTTCAAGTCATCGATACCTTCACCTATTCCTATGAATTTCACCGGAATATGGAACTGGTCCACGACTCCGACCACAACTCCTCCCTTGGCAGTACCGTCGAGTTTGGTAATTGCCAGGGATGTAATGTCTGTGGCACGGGCAAATTCCTTTGCCTGCTGATAGGCATTCTGACCGGTAGATGCATCCAGGACAAGAAGGACTTCATGTGGAGCGTCAGGAATCACTTTGCGCATGACATTCCTGATCTTGGTAAGCTCGTTCATCAGGTCTATCCTGTTGTGAAGGCGGCCTGCCGTATCAATGAGCACCACATCCGCTCCTTTTGCAACGGCAGATTTGAGAGTATCAAAAGCCACTGATGCCGGGTCTGAACCCATTTCCTGCTTGACGATGTCCACTCCGGCCCTTTCAGACCAGATTGTAAGTTGGTCAACAGCTGCTGCACGGAAAGTATCTGCAGCACCGAGCACAACCTTCAGCCCGCGGGATCTCAGATTGTAGGCAAGCTTGCCTATTGTTGTGGTCTTGCCGACTCCATTGACGCCGACAACCATGATGATATATGGTTTCTTGCTCAGGTCAAAAGGCAGGACTGAAGCATCAGTCTGCTCCTCATTTACATTCAGGAGCGTGGCAATTTCATCCCTGAGCATCTCAACGAGTTCATTTTGGGACACATATTTGTCACGGCTGACACGTTCCTCAAGGCTTTCAATTATCCTCATAGTGGTGTCCACACCCATATCCGTGGCCACAAGAGCCTCCTCCATTGCATCCAGAACATCTTCATCAACCTTTGTTTTGCCGATGATAGCCCTGGAAAGCCTGTCGAAGAAGCCTTTGTTGGTCTTCTTCACTCCTTTGTCAAAAATACCCATAAAATCAAAGTTTAACTTGCAAATATAATCAATATTCGGGGTATAAAAAAGGGCACGGTTGAAAAGATTTCAACCGTGCCCATAAGTATCATTTCGAAATTACTTCTTTGCGAAAAATTCCTTGGTCTTGTCCTCGTCAACGAGTTCCTCAGTGAAAACATAAGCTCCAGTCTTAGGAGACTTGTCCATGCGGATGCACTTAACAACTTTCTTCTGTACACCTGCTTTGAAGGTTGCGACTGCTTTCTTTGCCATAAATCAATTCCTCCGTTATTATTTGATCTCGCGATGAAGAGTTACCTTCTTAAGGAACGGATTGTATTTCATACGCTCCAGACGCTGAGTAGTATTCTTTTTGTTCTTGGTAGTGATGTATCTTGAGATACCCGGTACACCGCTTTCTCTCTGCTCAGTGCACTCAAGGATGACCTGCACCCTGTTACCTTTAGCTTTCTTTGCCATAATCCGAAAAATTAAACAAGGTTAATAAATCCCTTTTTCTGAGCGTCTCTGACTGTAGCTTCGAGACCGTTCTTCTCGATATTCCTCATGCCTTTGCATGAAACCTTGAGGGTAATGAACCTCTGCTCCTCCTCTGACCAGAACTTCTTGGTCTTCAGATTGAGGGCGAAAATGCGCTTTGTGCGCCTCTTTGAATGGGAAACGTTGTTTCCTACCATTCTTTTTCTACCTGTAACTTGACAAACCTTTGCCATTGTATATACTATTTTTATTTAATTCATAATTAGCAGGCTGCAAATATCGCATAAAAAAATCGCAATTGCAAAATTTTATACAAATTTGAAGAACCTCCGCCATCTCACATTTTTGGGGAACTTTTTGTTGGCATCAATTGAAAGCCAGATCAATGCAGGCTTTCCGACCACATGGTCCTCAGGTACGAATCCCCAATAGCGGGAGTCCAGAGAATTGTGCCTGTTGTCACCCATCATGAAATAATAATCCTGAGCGAAAACATAGCTGGTTGATTCAACCCCGTTGATGAAAATCTTGCCATCCCTGACCTCGAGTTCATTTCCTTCATAAGAAGTGATAATCCTTTCATACAAAGGAAGATTTTCAAGTGTCAGCTCTACCTCTGCTCCTTTCTGCGGTATCCAGAGAGGTCCGAAATTGTCCCTGGTCCATTTGAAATTCCCATTGAAAGGGAAAATCGTCAGATAGGAATCAGGATAGTCAGGAGGCCATACATCGACGTTTCTTGTGACAGAAACTACATTGGAGTATGACTTAACACTTTCAAGCATGCTTGCTGTCAGAGGCATGGCCGGATATCCCGGAAGATTCTGGTCGTACCATAATTCGGCGGTATTGATTCCGAGTTTATCCAATACGACAGGATTGATTCTCTGTCCGTTGGTCACAACCGTATATGAATTCTGAACTCCATCCCATACTGTCTGTGGCTCTGAATTCACATAAACGTTACCGTCCACAATGCTGATAGTGTCACCTGCGACAGCCACGCAGCGTTTCACATAATGGTCTTTCTTGTCTGAAGGACGAACCTTCACAGGTCCGTAATGTTTCACAGCATATTCTCTTCCGAGAGTCCTCACAACGGAATAATAATCATCCGCCGGTGCTTTGACAAGTACAGAATCTCCATTCGGAAAACCGAAGACCACATAATCACCTGCTTTCACATTCGAGAACCCTTTCAATCGCCTGTAATCATTCTGTATCAAGGTCGAGTAGGACTCATGCTTTCCTATCACATTGTGAGTGAACGGTATGGAAAGCGGTGTCTGCTGAAGACGCGGGCCGTAGGCAAGTTTGCTGACGAAAAGATGGTCACCTGTATAAAGTGAACTTTCCATCGACGATGAAGGAATCTTGAAAGCCTGGAAAAAGAAAATATTGATGAATGTCACTACGATGACTGCAAAGATGATTGCATCCAGCCAGTCAAGCAACGCATTTCTCTTTTCGCCCTCCTTGTATTCCTTCTTCCAGAACAGCCATTTAACCTTTTTGGTTATATGGTAGTCAAAGATTGGAAGGAGTCCGAAAAGCCACCAGTAGTTCCCCAACCAGATTACCCACAGCACATAAAGAAGGGACCAGAAAATGAAACGGGTCCATCTGTTGTGGTATAATTCCTTCAGGTTCATCAACCTAATGTTATTTTACAGAATTGATGATTGCCTCAAATGCCTGAGGATTGTTCATGGCAAGGTCTGCAAGAACCTTACGATTCAAACCGATGTTCTGCTTTGCGATGCGGCCCATGAACTGTGAGTATGTCATACCATACTGACGAGCGGCTGCATTGATTCTCTGAATCCACAATGCACGGAATGAACGCTTTTTAGCTTTACGGTCACGGTAAGCATAGGTAAGACCTTTCTCATAGGTGTTCTTTGCTACCGTCCAAACATTTTTTCTTGAAAGAAAGTTACCGCGGGTTCTCTTAAGAATCTTTTTGCGGCGTGCTCTTGAAGCAACTGAATTTACCGATCTTGGCATAAATTTAACTGTTTTATGGAGGCAGTGTCCGTCGTCGGAACTTTTCTACTGCATTCCAAGTTTGACATTAATAATGATTTGTAATCCGATACCAGTCGGTATTACATAGCCAACAAAGCTTTTACTCTCTTGACGTCAACATTGGCAACAAGACCGATGTGAGTCAAATTTCTTTTCTGCTTTTTGGTCTTTTTGGTGAGAATGTGGCTTTTGTAAGCGTGTTTTCTCTTAACTTTTCCCGTTCCGGTAAGTGCAAAGCGCTTTTTTGAACCGGAGTTGGTTTTCATCTTTGGCATAGTTAAATTTTTAGACTGTTAATACTATATTATCCAATCACTTGGACTATTTTTTCTTTACTGGAGAGATCATCATGATCATCCTCTTTCCCTCAAGTTTAGGCATCTGCTCAGCCCTTCCGTACTCCTCGAGTTCCACGGCAAAGCGGAGAAGAAGCTTCTCTCCCTGGTCTGCATAAAGGATTGAACGTCCTTTGAAGAACACAGAGGCTTTGACCTTGGATCCCTCCTGAAGGAATTCCTGTGCATGCTTCAACTTGAACTGAAAATCGTGCTCATCCGTATTCGGACCGAACCTGATTTCCTTAATGACTATCTTGGCTGCGTTGGCCTTCATCTCTTTGGCTTTCTTCTTCTGCTGGTAGAGATATTTCTGATAGTCAAGTATCTTGCACACTGGAGGATCGGCTTTAGCGCTTATCTCCACCAAATCAAGACCAAGACTGTCAGCCAACTTCAAGGCTTCTGATGTAGGGAACACTCCCTGTTCAGGTATGTTTTCTCCTACAAGACGTACACGAGAGACAGTAATCTCTTCATTGATCCTCAATCCGTCATCATCTTTTTTAGAATCGGGTCTTTGAGCTTGACGGCCCTGTGCGTTTGCCGGTTTAGGACCGGTGAACCTGGGACCTGCTGGTTTAAATGGCGTTGCGATAAAATAATCCTCCTATAAGTTTTAAGTTTACTAATATTACGACAGCTGGCTTTCAACCTCTTTGGTAACCAATGAGACGAATGCTTCAACTGACATTGATCCTTCATCTTTTCCGCCCTGTCTCCTGACAGAAACGGTACCTTCGTTCATTTCTTTCTCGCCGACAATTACAAGGAAAGGTATCCTCTGCAACTCGCTCTCACGTATCCTTTTACCGAGTGTTTCATTACGGTTGTCAACAGAGGCGCGAATATCGGAATTATTCAGCAAATCACAAACTTTTTTTGCATATTCCTCATATTTTTCGCTGACAGGGACGATATTTACCTGATCCGGAGTGAGCCACAAAGGAAGTTTTCCACCTGTATGCTCCAAAAGAACCGCAACGAATCTTTCGAGT
>CAMCIE010000040.1 GCA_945874815.1 uncultured Bacteroidales bacterium | reverse complement strand
CCCCCCCACCCTGCCGACACGATTCCTGTTCTCCCTCTGGTCAAGGAAAAATCCAGTTTTCAGTCCCTCAGTCCAGTTCACATAGAACTTGTGTCCGTTCTCAAGGACTACGGCTTCATTGGCAGTAAATCCTTCCTTACGGTACATATAACCGTCAATAAGTTCCAGACCTGCCTTGAACGGAGCTGTACCGGAGCTCTTGTCATAAACAGCCTTCAGACTATCTCCATACACAATCTTCAAAGCCTCGCAAATCTGCTTCTTTGCCCTGAACATTCCCACAGAATGTGCCTGAAGGACACAAACACCATCATAATAATCAATGATAAGTCCAGGCAGATTGTCTCCCTCACCGTGAACCAGACGGTAGCAATTCGTCACACTGTCTCCATCCAGGCTCTGTCCGGCAAGGCCGGCCGCTACCCTCACCTTCAAAGCTCTGGCAAGCGAAACCTCCCAGAAATCAGGACGCAAGGCGCTGTCATCGAAACTTAAGATACGCACTGCAATCGATCCTATCTGCCAATGTCCGTACGCCAGGAAAGAACCATCTGAAGCATGAATCGCAACGATGTCACCTTCAGCAGGATTTCCTGCTACCTGAGCAATAGCTCCGGAGAACACCCATGGATGAAAACGGAACAATGACTCTTCCCTGCCTTTCTTCAAAATTGCTTTGATCATAACCTGTCTTTTACTCAAGTTTCGCGCATGCGCAAAACGTCTTGTTTATAATAATTCAAGCGGATGTTTCTCCGAACGCATAAGTTTGAGGTACATCTGCCGGCAAACCCATGCATCGGTAGCTGCATATTTGCACTGGCTTTCAGACAATGTTTCAGCCTCCCAGTTGGACAACTGCTGCGTTTTTGAAATGCGGAATCCAAGAATGATTGCAGACATTTTCTTGACGCTTTTGTCTCTGATTCCCCATTCGTGAACGATTTTCTGCAAATCCACAAAACCGGACGGATCGAAATGGCGATATTTCTGTAATCCCCTGATATCGTCATGGATAGCAGCTCCCACCTTTAGTATTTTTTCAGATGCAAGTATGCTGCACAAACGCTTGTGCATACCCAAAGAATTGATCCTGAAAAGAAATGCCTTTTCAGGTCCGGAAAGCTGCAGAAGAGCTACGCCGTATCTTGGCTGGTTCGGAGAAAAGCAAGGACGGGTTTCCGTATCGAATCCTATGACCTTCTGAGAACGAAGATAAGCGACGGCTCTGTTGAATTCAGAGCCGACGCTGTCAATTACTTCAATTCTGCCTGGAAAAGAGGCAAACTCAAGCTTTTCTATTTCTTCTGGTGTTATGCTTTCCAAATACATATTTTTCAAAATCAGATGAACAGAAGTTCCCTGTACTTAGGCATAGGCCACATTTCGTCATCCACGATCATTTCGAGATGGTCTGCACTGTACCTTACTTTGTCCATCATATCCTTGACTTCATGAGAGTAAACTTTTGCCCTCTGAGCAATGTCCTCAATCCTGTTGGCTTTCTTGCGGGATTCGACAAGAGCTTCCACGTCATTGGAAATGTCGTTGATATATTTGGAAATTTTCTGGAGAGTCTTGAGTTCGCTCTGGCATACTTCCAGATATGAATCACCGAACACTTCCTTCATACCCTTTACATTCTCGATGAGAAGGTTCTGGTACTTGACTGCTGCCGGAATTACATGATTAAGGCAGATGTCACCGATGACACGGGCTTCAATCTGGAGCTTCTTGACATAGGTCTCGTTGAGAATCTCAAACCTCGCCTCCACCTCGTTAGGAGCAAGAACGCCCATATTCCTGAAAAGGTCAACTGTCTGCTGCTCATGGTAAACCTCGTATGCTTCAGGCACATTCCTTACAGCCCTCAGACCACGTCTTGCAGACTCTTCTTCCCACTCTTTGCTATAGCCGTTGCCTTCGAACATGATATCCTTGGACTCGCTGATGAACTTGCGGACAGTGTTCATAATAGCAGTTGAACGGTCAATGCCTGCCGCTTCCTGGATATCCACCTCGGAGCGGAACTCAATAAGGGCTTCAGCCACTGCGCTGTTTACGACATATACGGCAGAAGCAACGTTCTGTGATGAGCCGACGGCGCGGAACTCGAAACGGTTTCCTGTGAACGCAAAAGGAGATGTCCTGTTGCGGTCGGTGTTGTCAGGGAAGATTTCCGGAATCGAGCGTGCAATCTCAATTGACTCCTTCTTGGCTTCGGATTCTGTCATCATGTTCATTCCGAGGATGGACTGGAACACTTTGTAAAGAGTAGAACCAGAGAAAATTGACATCACTGCAGGTGGAGCCTCGTTTCCACCGAGCCTGTATGAGTTGCTCAATGTTGCAACAGAGGTCATCAGGAGGTAGTGATGTTTATATACTGCCTTAACTACAGATGCATAGAATGAAAGGAACTGGAGGTTTTTGTCAGGAGTCTTTCCCGGGGAAAGGAGATTGACTCCGGTGTCAGTCATCATAGACCAGTTGCAGTGTTTTCCGGAACCGTTGACACCATCAAAAGGCTTCTCGTGGAAGATTACTTTAAGGTGGTGTTTTTCAGCCACTTTCTGCATGATGATCATAAGCATCATATTCTGGTCAACTGCCTTGGTTGCCTCACAGAATACAGGAGCACACTCGAACTGATTCGGAGCCACCTCATTGTGACGGGTCTGAAGCAGGATGCCGAGCTTGTAAGCTTCTGTTTCGAAATCCTTCATGAAATTGTTCACCCTTGAAGGGATAGCACCGAAATAGTGGTCTTCGAGCTGCTGGTCCTTTGCGGAAGTGTGGCCGATTACAGTCCTGCCTCCGAGAACGAGGTCAGGCCTTGCATTGTAAAGTGCCTCATCTACAAGGAAATACTCCTGTTCAAGACCGAGGTTCACACTTACGGCCTTCACATTAGGATCAAAGAGATTGGCCACTGAAGTTGCGGCATTGCTCAAAGCCTGAAGTGATTTCAGATTAGGCACCTTCGTATCCAGCGCCTCTCCTGTATAGGAAACGAAAACTGACGGAATACACAATGTTCCATCCATGATGAAAACAGGGGATGAAGGATCCCATGCGGAATAGCCTCTTGCCTCAAAGGTGTTGCGGAGACCTCCGTTGGGGAAGCTGGAAGCATCCGGTTCCTGCTGGACAAGAGCACTGCCGTTGAATTTCTCGAAAGCTTTGCCATCCTTTACGGATATGAAAGCTTCATGTTTCTCTGCTGTTGCATCGGTAAGCGGCTGGAAAAGGTGGGTGTAGTGAGTTGCACCCATCTCGATTGCCCACGCCTTCATGCCTGAAGCAATCTCGTTGGAATAAGCCCTGTCGAGCTTGATACCATACTTCACAGACGCAAGAACAGCTTCATAAGCCTGCTGGGACATGTAAACCCTCATTTTATCCAGATCAAACACATTCTGGCCAAAATACTTGGATACAGGTCCTTCTTCGACGAAAAATCGTCCGGTTTGATGAGCGGCAGCCTCATTCAAAGCCCTTTGTCTAAATGTTGCCATAAATAAATAGGTTTTTTGTTAAGTCGGCCGCAAAGATAATAAAATCAGCAATAGTTTCTAGTAAAAATATATTTATCTTTGCAAGGTTTTTGACAATGGGTACGGATTGTGCCGCAAAAACTCAAAATAAAGGCAACATAAACCTCAATATATGGCAAATATCTCTACGAAAGCGGTTCAGATGCCAGCATCCGCAATCAGAAAGCTGGTACCTCTGGCTGATGCAGCCAAGAAGCAGGGCGTAAAAGTTTATCATCTCAACATTGGACAGCCTGATATCAAATCCCCGGACTGTGCACTTGAAGCCATCAGGAACAACGGCCTCACTCACGTGTCATACTCCAATTCAGCCGGTCTGATCGAACTTAGGGAAGGTCTGGTAAACAAGTATTACAAGAAAATAGGTATCGATATAGAAGTTTCAGAACTTCTTGTAACCGTTGCCGGAAGTGAAGGAGTGAACCTTTCACTTGAAATTACATGTAATCCTGGTGACGAGGTCATCGTGCTTGAGCCTTTCTACACCAATTACAACACTTTCGCATTCATGAACGGAATCACTCTGAAAGCCATCCCAACTGACATACGTAAAGGCTTCCAGGTCCCTCCTATCGAAGAATTTGAAAAAGCCATTACAGACAGGACAAGGGCAATTCTCGTCTGCAACCCAGGAAACCCATGCGGTACTCTTTACAGCAAGGAGAATATGCTTGCATTGGGAGAAGTGGCACGCAAACATGACCTCTTCCTCATCTCAGACGAGGTTTACCGTGAATTCTGCTATACTGACGAGCCTCATTTCAGTGCGATGAACATTCCTGACCTGGATCAGAATGTCATTCTTGTTGACTCAGTGTCAAAACGTTACAATCTCTGCGGTGCACGTGTCGGATGTCTGGTTTCACATAATAAGGAGTTCATGGCAGCTGCCCTCAAATTTGCACAGGCACGTCTCTGCCCTCCTGTTATCGGCCAGATTGCTGCAATCGGAGCCCTCGACACCCCTCAGGAGTATTTCGATGCAGTTCGCGAGGAATACATCAGGAGAAGGGATTTCATGATTACAAGGCTCAATCAGATAGAAGGAGTGTTCACCCCTATGCCTAACGGTGCATTCTACACCATCGCCGAACTTCCTGTTGACAATACAGAAAGCTTTGCAAGGTGGATGCTTGAAGAGTTCAGGGTAAACAACGAAACCACGATGATCACTCCTGCCGCTTCATTCTACAAGACTCCCGGAAAAGGTCTTAACCATGCACGTATCTCCTATGTGCTTGAAGTTCCGGAAATGGTCAAAGCACTTGACATTCTTGAAGCTGGCCTGAAGGCTTATCCGGGCCGTACCATCTGATCTTAAACGAAATTTGTAGAAATTTAACCATAAAACAGAAATGTTAACTTATATAACATTTCTGTTTTATTATTTAATACCCAGAGTATCCAATATCTTTGGAATCAACATGGAATGAATGTATTCTTCCTCCATGAAATGAGTACCGTCATAAATCTCGAATGTGTCTCCGAAATACTTTTTCCATGTTTTCAGGCGTACAATGCCTGACTTTCTGTAATGGTCATGCGTTCCGAAGAATGCATAAAATGAATCCTGTCCTCCCATTGCAGTAGAATTCCTGAGGGCAATTCTGCGATGCTCTCTGTATTTCCTCAATATCCTGAAAGAAAAATGCAGCCTTTGCCTGTCGCCTTCCTTCGGCTTGTAAATCTTGTCAAGCAAAAACGTTATTCCCGGGATGAGCGCCAGAAAAGCAAGATTGCCCAGATAAAGAGGGGCATTCAGCGAGGGAGAGACCAGAATGTGCGGCACTCCTTGAATCCTGATGGTCTGAATAGCTCCAAGGGACTCCCCTACGACAAGGGACGGTTTCAGTTCTTCCACCCAAAGGGCAATCTGCCTTGCGCCTTGCTCCGGGTCGAAGCTATATGTTCGTACTGTGACATTTAAAGAAATATCACTGTGAGGTGGTAAGGCATCGTTGATATGCTGTTTCAATATGGAAGGAATGCGGCTGTCTCCTCCGCCGCCCATTCCGTGGACATACAAAATATTGATGATTCTTCCCATTATCCTTAAAAATTCATGTATATAAAGTGCCTGAGGAGGACAAAGATACAATATTTATGTTTTTTTTGCTAACTTTGTAAATTATATGGCATCATGCAACAGCATGAAAATAGCCTGATTGATTGAAACAAATTAAAACATAATAGCATGAAAATCAAATCCATCCTTTTGGCAGCCGCTCTTTCGTTCACAATGTCGGCAGCTGCCCAGAATGCTCCGGCAAAGCCGGACTATCAGTTCACTACAATCAAGGAAAATCCCATTACACCTGTCAAGAACCAATACCGTTCAGGTACTTGCTGGTGCTATTCTGCACTCTCATTCATCGAGTCTGAAATCCTGAGGACAAAAGGTCAGGAAGTCGATCTGGCAGAGATGTTCGTTGTTGGTAAATCTTACCATGACAGAGGTATCAAATACATAAGGCTTGACGGTCATCTCAATTTTGCGGCCGGCAGCTCTTTCGGAGACGTTCTTCATGTCATCGGAGACTATGGTATCGTTCCTCAGGATGCAATGCCCGGTCTGTGCTACGGAAGCGACAAGCCTGAACATTTCGAGATGGATGCAGCCCTCAAAGGCTATGTGGATGCAATAAAGAGCAATCCTAACAAGACCCTCACAACAGCTTGGGTGAAAGGTATGGACGGCATCATCGAGGCCTACCTCGGAGAATATCCTGAGAAATTCACTGTCGCAGGAACGGAATACACCCCTGAGTCATACAGAGATTACCTCGGAATCAATCCTGATGACTATGTAAACCTGACTTCTTTCACACATCATCCGTTCTACAAACCATTCGTCATCGAAGTATGTGACAACTGGAGATGGGACAGTGCATGGAACCTCCCTGTGGATGAACTCATGGAAGTGATGTACAACGCCATCGAAAAAGGATATACAATCGCATGGGGATCAGATGTAAGTGAAAAAGGATTCACAAGAAACGGCATCGCAGTGGCATTGCAGGAAAAGACTGCCGCAGGTGGTTCCGACCAGGAGCGCTGGGTTGGCAAGAGCAACGAGGAAAAGGCTGCTGAAGCAGCTGAGCTTCCTGAGGAAGTAAGCGTCACACAGGAGATGCGTCAGGAGGGTTATGACAGAAAGACCACTACAGATGACCACGGAATGCACATCTACGGTCTTGCTCAGGACCAGAACGGCACCAAATACTTCATGGTCAAGAACTCATGGGGCGAGAGTGGCAAATATAAAGGCATCTGGTATGCATCTGATGCTTTCGTAAGATATAAGACATTGAACATCGTTGTCCACAAGGACGCTCTTCCAAAAGACATCAAAAAGAAACTCGGCATCAAATAATCATCCCAAAAGATTATTGTTGACATGAGTATTGTCAAATATATACCCAATACGATCACATCCATGAACCTGCTCTGCGGCGTTCTGGGTGTGATTAGTACTTTCAACGGCAGGATGGACATAGCCTTCTGCCTCATGTTGGGAGCTGCCGTATGTGACTTCTTTGACGGTTTTTCAGCCAGACTGCTGAAAGCTTATTCGGACATCGGAAAAGAACTTGATAACCATTATGACAAGGTCAGTTTCGGAGTAAAGCCAGCAGTCATGAGGTACAGTCTTATGAAAGGACAGGGAGCATGCAGCGGTGAGTCTTGCCCTGTATGCTGGCTATGCTACATACCACTGGTAATTGCAGTGTTTTCTGCATTGCGTCTTGCCAAATTCAATGTGGACGAGAGGCAGACAGAAAGTTTCATAGGGCTGGCAACGCCTTCATGTGCAATGCTTTGCGGTTCCCTGGCATATTATGTTACAAAATGTCCGGAGAGTACATTGGCAGCATGGGCAGGCGCAAAATGGACCATCCCCGTACTTTCTGTTATTCTTTCCGCTTTGCTGGTCAGCGAAATACCTATGTTCTCAATGAAATTCAAGAAAGGCGCTGACGGAAAAGTCAAGATAGGTACTGAAAGACTGGTCTTTGCTGCATGCGCTCTGATTGAAATCGTAATGACAGTCATTCTGAAGCAGAACTGGTCGTTTGCCGTCATTCTGATTTTCCTGACATACATTATAATGAATCTTGTCGGGGTGATAAAGAAATAACATCCTTCCATATAATAAAATAAGGCTGCCCTCTGGCAGCCTTATTTTATTTAATCTCACACACTATCTGTTAATAGTTTGTAGCGTGAATCTTGAAATAGCTCTTAGGATGCTTGCAGACAGGGCACATCTCAGGAGCTTGCTTGCCGATAACGACATGACCGCAGTTCGAGCACTCCCAGATCATATCCTCGTCGCGTGAGAAAACGATTCCTCCCTGAACATTTGCAAGGAGTTTGCGGTAACGCTCCTCATGCATTTTCTCGATTGCAGCGACTTTCTCGAACAGGAAGGCGATATCCTCGAAACCCTCCTCGCGTGCTTCAACTGCAAATCCTGCATACATGTCAGTCCACTCATAGTTCTCGCCCTCTGCTGCATCAAGAAGGTTTGCCTCTGTTGAAGGAACCTCACCATTATGGAGAAGCTTGAACCAAATCTTGGCATGCTCCTTCTCGTTGTTTGCTGTTTCCTCGAAGAGAGCAGCTATCTGGACATATCCGTCCTTCTTTGCTTTTGAAGCATAATAAGTGTATTTATTGCGAGCCTGTGACTCACCAGCGAATGCAGTCTGAAGATTGGCTTCAGTCTTTGTTCCTTTAAGATCTTTCATGTTAAAATAATTTATGTGTTATTCTTAAATATTCATAATCCTTGCAAATTTAATCTATTTTTTGAGTTTTGTGAGGTTTTTTGCGAATAATTTTATATCCAATGGCTGCCATTGCAATCGACATGACAGGCGAAATGAGATTGAACAGACAATATGGGAGGTACTCGACGGTAGCCACCTTCAGGACAGTCGCCTGTGTCATTCCACATGAATTCCATGGAATCAGAACAGAAACTACAGTGGCACTGTCTTCGACCGAACGGCTGAGGAGCCTGCTTTCATACCCTCTGTCCTTGAACAATTTCTTATACAGACTGGAAGTCAGGATGATTGAAAGATACTGGTCACCAGTAATCATATTTGCAAAAATACCGGTTCCTACCGTTGATCCGACAATGCTTACCCTGCGGCTGATATATCTTGTCAGAAGATCGGTAAGGCTTTGCAGCATTCCGCTGCCGACAAGGGTTCCGCCAAAAGTAACCGCACAGAAAATCAGGAAAACAGTGTTGAGCATGCCTGTCATTCCTCTTGTCGCAACCAATTCATTCAGTGCTTCGTTGCCTGTAGGTACGGCAGTCTTGTCATAATATGTGAGCAGAAGGCCCTTGAATCCGTTCTCGAAGGAAAGTCCGGAGAAATTGTCCACGGAAGCACCTGTCGCTATGGAAGAAATGATATGTGGCTGGAA
>CAMCIE010000039.1 GCA_945874815.1 uncultured Bacteroidales bacterium | reverse complement strand
CACCTGTGTACAGGCATCATTTTCTTGTCCATGATGAAAGCGGGCAGCCGGTATGGCTAAGGCTGACAGCAAACAGGCTGAATGGCTGTGACATGATTCTCTCCCTTGAAGACCGGACGCAGAAGATGACTGAAAGCATAGTCCTGAATACCATTTCCAGCAGGCTTGTCGGAGCATTCATCCTTAACCTCAGTCATGATACCATCTCGGTGGTGAAACGTACCCCGTTTTTCAATTACCTTGACAACAATGAAGACAAACTGACCATTCCCAAGGGAGTCGAGATGCTCTGTCCCCATATTGACGAGGAGTTCAGACAGGGATGGCTCAATTTTGCCGATGTCGGCAGACTCTCCCAGCTCTACAACCAGAACCGCAGGGCGGACTATTCATTCAAGACCGTATTCGCCAATGAACATACCTGGATGAGAGCTTCCCTCTATGCCATTGACAAGAAACTCATAAGTACACCTTCCTTTGTACTTGCCTTCAGGAAATACACCAAGGAAGAGCTCGAAACAGTTGACCAGAACGAGCAGGTACTGCGTGAAAAAGAAAAACTGGAAAGGGATTACCACCTTATCAAAGGTATTGCCGCCCAGTATGTTTCCTTGAAGATAGTCCAGATGGACGGACATTTCTCAATCATTTACAAAGACTGGGATTCCTCATACGGGTGGAATAATCAGGGCTATGATAATTTCTGGGAATCTTATAAAGCTCTGATGATGGCTCACTGCCATCCTGGCGATATAGATAAAATGCTGAAATTCACCAAAAAGGAGAATGTGATGGATGTCCTCAGGGGCCGGCGGCGCTATACTGTCCGCTTTCGTTTCCGTATGGTGGACGGAAGCTATAAATGGATGGACCTGGTGCTTATCCGCTTCGACAAAAAGCTGAACACTAAACTGACTGAGTTCGCTTATGCAATAGCTGATGTCGATCAGGAAGTTTACAAGGAACTTGAATATGCCAAAGCTCTGGAGCAGGCAAGAATTTCCCAGGAAGAAAGCCGCCTGAAAACCCAGTTTGTGAATAATATCAGCCACGATATCCGTACTCCTCTGAATGCCGTGATCGGATATTCCCAGCTTCTCACCCTTGCCGGGGATTCACTCACCGAACAGGAAAAATCCGAATATGTGAAATATATAGAAACCAGCGGCGAACTCCTTACCATGCTCATAGATGACATCCTCAGTGTGTCTGACATCGAGCACGACATCCTCAAGCTCCGCTTCATGGATGCTCCTTGCAACGAAATCTGTGACAAGGCCGTATCCTGCAGCATGATGAGGGTGCCGACAGGAGTCAATCTCTATTTCACGACAGAATTTGACGACAAATTCTGTATCTGGACCGATCCGAAAAGGGTGCAGCAGATTCTCATCAACATGCTTTCCAACTCATGCAAGGCCACGACTGAGGGAGAAATCCATGTTCACTGCGGCAGGAGCGCCAAGGAGGGTTTTGTTGATTTTGTGGTAACAGATACAGGATGCGGAGTAGCGCCTGAGAAAGCTGAAGAGATTTTCAACCGCTTCGTAAGTGTAGACAATAATGACAGCGGAGCCGGCCACGGCCTTGGTCTGGACATTTGCATCAAGATATCCCAGAGAATGGGAGGATATATCTGGCTTGACCAGACATATACCACAGGAGCCCGTTTTGTACTGACTTTACCTGAAAAGAGATGACCGCTTTGACCATAATATTCTGGATTTGTGCCTTTGTAGTGTTCTATACCTTTTTCGGTTATGGAATCATCATCTGGATTGCCGTGAAAATCAAGGAACGCTTCTCCAGGCCGGAGACTTATCCGATGAAAGAAGAGTTTCCTGATGTCACCCTTCTTATCGCAGCCTACAACGAAGAAGATATAATCGCTCAGAAGATGGAAAACTGCCGTGCCCTGAAATACCCTCAGGACAAGCTCCATCTGGTCTGGGTGACGGACGGTTCCACGGA
This sequence comes from uncultured Bacteroidales bacterium, assembly GCA_945874815.1. Lineage (GTDB taxonomy): Bacteria > Bacteroidota > Bacteroidia > Bacteroidales > UBA932 > Cryptobacteroides. Next base: position 7,164 of record CAMCIE010000039.1, on the reverse strand, counting down.
TTCGACACCTAAGCTGCTTTCCGGCTATCCCGAAAACACTGTCCTCCATCAGCCTGGCAGAAGCGGCAAGACGGAAGCCCTGAACAGGGCAATGAAATATGTCAGCACCCCATACGTCATAATGACGGATGCCAATACAGCCCTCAATGAAGATGCTATATATTTGATAATCAGAAAATTCGATAATCCCCACGTGGGATGTGTCGCCGGGGAGAAGAAGGTGATTTCAAGCGGGGAAAATGCTGCTGCCACCGAAGGACTGTATTGGAAATATGAGTCATTTCTCAAGGATCTTGACGACAGGCTCAATTCGGCCATGGGTGCGGCGGGCGAACTGATAGCCATCCGCCGTGAACTGTGGACTGATATCCCGAAAGGCACGCTCGGAGACGATATGTTCGTTTCCATGGGTGTAATCAGAAAGGGATACAAGATTGCCTACTGCAAACAGGCCTATGCTGCAGAAAAACCATCGGCCGACATCCGGGAGGAAAAAAAGAGAAAAGTCAGACTTGCCGGTTGTGCAATGCAGAATGTGATGACACTCAAGGATTTGATGAATCCTTTCAAATATGGATTGACCGCTTTCCAGTTTGTATCTCACAGGGTCCTCAGATGGGTTCTTACACCTTCCTGCCTCATCCTCCTCCTTTTGTCCAACCTGGCGATGGTGCTGATGGGAGCTCCCCTGTTCTATCAGATTGTACTCGGACTTCAAGTCCTTTTCTATCTTGCAGCCCTTGCGGGGATGATTCTGGACAGAAAGGAGAAAGCCGGTATCCTGCGTGTACCTTATTACTTTTTATTCACCAACTTCACGACATTTGCCGGAGTGGGCTATCTTTTGCGCAACAAGGGCAATGCTGCGTGGGAAAAAGCTCGTAGGGCATGAAACGTACAATAATCCTTCTGTTAATAGTCCTGATACCGCTTGCTCTTGCAGTATCTTATGTTTTCGTCCTCAATAACCGGCCCGGCAAGCCCGAACCGATGCCTCTGCATGAAAATGAAGATATCCGCATCGGAGCATTGAATATCAATTGGCTGAGTTTCAACAACAATGCTTCGGTTACGGCCGATATCCTGCTGAGAAGTGCCAGGGAAAATGAACTGGACGTGCTTCTGCTTCAGGAGTATAAAAGCCACTGGCAGCTTGACGAAAAGGCCTTCTCCAAACTGTTCAAAGGTGAATATAAATATGTGTCCATACAAGGGGAATGTGCATGCATTTCGCGATTTCCGATTAAGGAACATAAAAGGACTAAGTTCGAAGACCTTTCAGACAGTTTCTCTGACATTGTCCTGACCTTGCCGGGCAACAGGAATGTGGAGATTATGGCAGTGCATCTGATGACAACGGGCATTAGCGGATTTGCCTCATCCGGAGCTCCTGACACCGCAATGGGATTGGGAATGGCATTGACTTTCATCCAGAACGGTGACATAAGGAAAAATCAGGCGATTTCCCTTGCCCACCGCACCGCAACTGTCAACCGACCGCTCATCATCGCAGGTGACTTCAACTGCCTCCCTTGGACCGCTCCATACAGAGAGATGCATTCAGCAGGTCTCAAGGACAGTTTCCACGACCTTGGCCACGGTTCCGGATCCACCTACCGCAATCTGGGAAATTTTGCCCGGATCGATTATATTTTCTACAACGACGACTTAGTCTGCACAGACAGCCGTATCGTTGATGACCTGATCAGCGACCATAAGATGATGGTCTCTACATTCAGACTGGTGCAGAAGGAGGCCGGAAAATGAAGCCCCTTGTGAGCGTGATAATCCCGGTCTATAATAGTCGGGACTATCTGGCCGAGACAATTCAAAGTGTTCTGGACCAGAGCCTTGAAGCTGTGGAAATAATAGCTGTGAATGATGGCTCCACGGACGGCAGCCTTGAAGTGCTTCAAAGTTTCGGAGACAGGATAAGGCTGGTATCCCAGAAAAATTCTGGTCAGGGAGCGGCACGCAACCGGGCCCTTGCCATGGCATCCGGAGACTTTGTCTATTTCATGGACAGTGATGACTGGATAGACAGGAATACTTTGGAATCTTGTGTCGCAAGATGTCTCAAGGACAATCTGGACTTTGTCTTCTTTGATGCCGTATCTTTCGGGGCTGAATATGACAAGACTGCTTCCTGGTTCGACTATCACCGTGCAGAACCATACACCCGTGTGATTCAGGGACGCATTGCCATGGAAGACATGCTCAACAGGGGACTCTACCGCTGTTCGGTCTGCATGTGCCTGTACCGCAAGGACTTCATAACCAAAAACAAGATATCCTTTCCGGAAGGAATAGTCCATGAAGATGAATTCTTCTCCGCCGCTGCATATCTCAAGGCAGACCGAATTGCAGGCATACCCGAAGAATTCTATCACCGGAGGCTTAGGGTAAATTCCGTGATGACAAGAACGTTCTCCGAGCGGAACGCTCAAGGCTACCTGACCACTCTGAAATTATGTGAGGGCCTTGGTGACACCAAAGAGGAAAAGGATACGGTCAGACTCCTGACCAAAGGCTTTGTAATATCCCTGATGCACAATTCATGGAATCTGCCGTTCAAGTACAGAATAAAAATAGCATGGACAATCGTCACACGCTATCCTCATGCTTTTTCTGCCAAGCCATATCTGGCCCTGCTTTTCAAGAAATACCTTCGATAACCCTTGCCATCTGGTTCTTCCATCCAAGCCCCTGAACTGACTCCCTTATTTCGGAACCGGACAGGGACATCCCTGAAAGGAAGTCTGTCAGCGAACTGATGTCTATTGCAGACTCATCCGCCGGTACTTTGAGCACATACGGAGCATTGTCGAAGTCATCATCCTGCTCGGAATAGAAAAAGGCAAGCCCACGGGCCGCATACTCCCTGTTTTTCAAGGTCTTGATGCTTGTGATGCCGCTGCGGTGCCGTCCCAGGCTGCCAACCGCCATGTCTGCCCATTCGAATTCTGCATTCAAAGCCTGACCGAACATCGGCCCCAGAATCTTCACCCTGTCCGATATTCCCAGATCTTCGGCCAAAGAACGGTAACTATCTATTATTGAAGGGACTCCGTCACCGACGATATGCAACTGGCAATCAATGTCCTTATGCTCAGCCATACCTCTTATCAGCCTGTCCAGACCGTGCCAGAGATGAATATTGGCAACGGAAAGCAGTTTCAGCTCACCGGAAACATCCCGCTTGCATGCATCCTTATGTGAAAGAGGTACAGAATTGAAATCCACACCATTGCTTATATGTATGACCGGCCTTGAGTGGAGGGTGTCGGGGCCACTGTAGAGGATGATTCTGTCACAGTAACTGAAAAATCGTCTGCGGAAAAGCTTGTCAATCATCAGCTGCACATTCATCATGAGCCCCTGACCCTTGAATTCCCCGTCATAAGGGAAGGTAGGAATCTCAACCACTGTCCTGATGCCGTTTTTCTGAAACTGCCTCATCATCTTTACAGTGAAAGGATCTGCATTGATATCATACCTTATATATATAAGGTCATATCCTCCATCTGTGGCACTCTTTACGATGTCGGAATAATCCACTCTTTTGCGGAGCTTTGCCTTCAGCCCGTCTCCGAACTCACAAATTGCCTCATCTTCCAAAGCCCTGTATTTCCTTCCGTCAGAATCTATGACAAGGCGGCAGAGAGACACCTGGGCCCCGTTTTGTCGGAGTCCCTCCACCTGGGCAAGTATCTTTTTGCTGATTCCGCTATGCTCCACGATGGTGTGGAAAACCAGAAACATCACTTTCATACCCTTTCCCATTTCTTAGTCTGAGGATTATAGAGCTTGATTACCCTGGCAGGATTGCCCACCGCCACACATGCATCAGGCAAGTCTTTGGTGACTACGCTTCCGGCTCCGACCTGCACCCTGTTGCCGATGGTCACGCCACCGCATACACACGAATTGGCCCCGATGAGACATTCATCACCAATTTTGATAGGCCTCAGGGTAAGTCCCTGCTCGTTCCAGTCACGGTCCCCGTCCTCAAATGTATGGTTGAACCCGGCAATATGCACATGTGGCCCGAGCGAGGTACTCCGCCCGATTTCTACAGGCCCTACCACGACACTTCCAATCCCGATCCGGGATTTCTCACCGATGAATACGTCTCCGGCACCGTTGTTGACCACGGCAAAATCCTCGACGATGGCACCCTTTCCAAGCACGAATTTCCTCCAGGGAAACACATCCAGACGGGCCTTCCGGCACACCTTGCTTCCCCTTCTTTTATGGAAAAACGGGTTTACGAACATTCTGGTCCAAAGACGTGGCCTTGGATGTTTCATAGATGACAGACACCACACGATGAACCGTTTCAGTTTCGGGTGGGAATATTTCAGGTTAGTCAGATCGGACATATACTACTTTTTAAATGATTCATAAAGTCTGAGCACTGCCTCTGCTGATTTGCTCCATGAGAAATTGCGGATTCTCTGTCTTCCATATTCAACGGCCTCCTGACGATACTGGTCGTCATTTTCAAGCTTCAGCAGCGCATCGGCAATGCTTTGAGGCTTGTACGGATCGGCATAGACAGCACCGGGACCGGCGATTTCTGGCAGGGCGGATTTGTCGGAGACAACCACCGGAGTGAGACATGCCATGGCCTCAAGCTGAGGAATGCCGAAACTCTCTCTGAATGAGGTATATAGGAAGGCTGCAGCTCCGCCGTAAAGGGCAGGCAGCTCAGAATGTGGCACATAGCCTGTACATTCGATATGATTTAAAAGGTCAGACTTTCCAATCTCTTCCAGGATGGACACGACCTGCTCTTTCCCTAGATCTGCAATCTTCAGAGGCAGTTTCTTCCTTGATCTGTCCAAATACAGCGAATAGGCCCGGATAGTCCCCCCGGTGTTTTTCTTCGGAGCCGTCGCTCCCAAAAAGAGAAGATAATCCCTTGAATTTGAGGCAGCTTTTTCATTGAATTCGTCAGAAAAACCATTGTAAACCACCTGCACCTTTTCTTCCGGCAAACCCAATTTTGCAATTATCTGTTCTTTCTCATAGTTGGAAACAGTCACGACTTTGGCACAACGGTGGATGAATCTCGGGATTACGAATCTGCTGTATATTCTGCCCATTCTCTGATACATCGACGAACTGGCACCATTCTCCTTTTCCAGACAAATTACATCGTGGAGAGTCACCATCAGGGGCGCTCCAGGAAAGAGGGGAGCGGTGTTGCTGGTGCAGTGAAGCACGTCGGCCTTTACCCTGCGTACCGCCCGCGGCAGCAGAACCTGTTCCCAAAGGGGATAGAAGCCGCTTCCGAGGACTTCAATATGGAAATTTTCACTTTCTTTAAGGCATACATCTTCGCCCGGGGCGACAAACACCCAGTATTCGTTCCTGTGGTCCATCTTCTGAAGGCAGCGGATGATTTCCAGAATCACGAAATCCATTCCGTGCTTGTTGCGCCTGAAAATGCGCTGTGCTTCGATTGCTATTCTCATTGGTGGTCTGTATGAATGAATTTGTCCTTATCCTGCTTCTTGGAGAAAATATTGTGCACCGTCGCTGTGAAAATGCGTGGAACAACCTTGAATATTGAGATTATGTCCTTGATTTTCAGCCCTTTCGGGATTCCTAACATTATGGCGGTGAACAAAAGCAATGTGCCGGTAATATAAACCGACATATATGCCGAACCCGCAAACATTGTCAGCAATGCCATCACCGGAAGGCCCGTTATCACCAGAAGGCGCGGAGGGAAGGTCCACTGGAATAATTTGTCTGCATAGCCGGCTTTAAGTGCCACTTCCGGGAATTCCTTCAATGCATTCCCTATCAGGTAATATTGGGAACGGAGCCAGCGGAGCCTTTGTTTCTGAAGATTCTCGATGCTCCGCGTCTTTTCATCCAGGATGTCTATGTCGCCGGCATATTCCACGAAGATACCGTCTTTCAGCAGCTTCAGTTCCATTTCCTTGTCCTCACCGGCCGTGACAAATTCTTTAGCATTGTCCCTGAACCATTTGTACGGGAAGGCCATGCCCGAACCTACAAGGGCGGACGACAAGCCAAGTGCACAGTGCCCCTGCCTGAAAATCAGATTGTTGACTTCTTCAAACATCCCATCCGCCAAAGCTACCGGAGTATCTGAATTTTTGGCGCACCTGTGCCCCTGTACGGCAACTATCCTTCCTGAGAGGACTTCATTCATCCTTGAAATGAAGTCCGGCCTGACTATATTGTCAGAGTCCAGAATCAGAACATAATCTGCTGCATCATCGCCAAGATAATCCGCCGCTGCATTCAGGGATGCCGCCTTGGTGCTGTTCTCAAAAGTAACTTTCAGCACATCGGCACCTTCGGCAGCCAGCATCCTGTCTGTCTGCTCATCCATGCTGTCTGAAATGACCAGTACTTTGAAAAGGTCAGAAGGATAGTCCTGATTTAAGGCTGCCCGTACAGTCTGCATGATGAAACCGTCGCTTTTATATGCAGGAATCAAAATGCAGAAACGGCTCCTGACCGTGCTCACGCTTTTCCGTCTGTCATGCCTGGCGGACTGAGTCCGGCCTGCCATGGCAAAGATGAAATAATAAAAGGCAGGCAAGACCAGGAAGAAAATCAGGACAATATGTATCAGGTGAATCATATTTCGTTTCTGTTTCTCATTTTTATATAGTCGATATTGGCACGAATTACTGCCGTTGCAGAGTCAAATCTTCCATGCAAGAGGTTGACTATGAAGCTTTTGCCCGATGCTGCATATCTTGTGAACCTTATGGACAGCCACCTTTGCATTCCGCTGAGATTTCTTCTTGCAAAGATCAGCCTGCTGCGTGTCATATAATAGGTGAACAACGGACCGAACCTTTTGGTGGTCATGCTGTCCTTGTGGTATATGGTGCAGGCTGGCTCGAAATAGACTTTCCATCCTTTGCGGGCGAACATCATGGTCCAGTCAAGTTCTTCATAATAAAGGAAATAGACTTCGGGCATAGGGCCGATATCCTCAAGGGCCTCTTTTCTGACCATCATCGCTGCTCCGTGGGGGAAGGCTGTGAAACCGGCCTTGTCAAAGGTCCCGTCGTCCTTGCAGCCATATCCGACCATACCGTTTTTCATCCTGAAACCCTTCATCGGGGTGTAGCCTGCATACTGAATGGTGTCCTTGCTGTCGAAGAAACA
>CAMCIE010000038.1 GCA_945874815.1 uncultured Bacteroidales bacterium | reverse complement strand
TGTGCCCACCGGCATGAAAATAGGGGTCTGAATCGTGCCGTGGTCGGTGGTGATGATGCCGCAACGTGCAGATGACTGCGGGTCTTTATGTGTCTTTACAAATTTCATTTTCAGTTGCTTACTCTTCAACCTCGATGGTCCAGCCATGTTTGTCAGGGCTTTCTCCATACTGGATTGAAGTGATGTATTTGTACAGTGCGAGGCTCTTAGGACCGCAGAGGCCGTCACCATAAGTATATACAGTTTCCTGGTCTGATTCGAGCGAAGGTTTGTCTACAATCTTGTGAACCGGAGTGATTACCACGGCAGTACCGCACTCGCCGACTTCTTCGAAGCTTCCGAGCTCCTCGACAGGAACAGGCCTTCTCTCCACAGTCATGCCGAGCTCGGCAGCAGCAACTTCAAGCGACTTGTTGGTGATGGAAGGAAGAATGCTGTCTGAAAGCGGGGTTATGTATGAATTGCCTCTGATTCCGAAGAAGTTGGATGAATTGTATTCGTCGATGAGGGTACGTGTGGTCGGATCCAGATAAAGGACAGCCTTGTATCCGAGCTTCACGGCCTTGTTGAGGGAGAGAAGCGAGCAGGCATAGTTGCCGCCGACCTTGTATGCTCCGCTGCCGTTTGGTGCAGCCCTGTCATAATCTCTCGCAATGACAACGTCGATTGCCTCAAGTGCGCCGCCGGTATATGCTCCCACAGGAGAACAAAGCATGAGGAAGGTAGATTCAGTAGATGATTTCACTCCAAGCTGGGGATTCGAACCGAATAGAATCGGACGGATGTACATGGAAGCATTGTTTCCATAAGGGGGAAGGAAATCAATATTCTCTCTGACAATTCTTTTGCACATCTCGATGAACATTTCTTCCGATGGTGCCGGAATACCCAGATAGGCTGCGGACCGCTGGAGCCTCTTCGCATTTTCATCAGGTCTGAAAATGCGGATCTTCCCATCTTTGCCCCTGAATGCTTTCAAGCCTTCGAAACACTGGATTCCATAGTGGAGTGCTCCTACAAAGGCATTGAGGCTGATATTGTCGTCGGTACGGCTTTCAATTTCAGACCATTTACCGTCTGCATAACGGGTGTAAAGGATGGTGTTTGTCTTGACGTAAGCAAACGAGAGGTTGTTAAAATCTACTGTGCTCATAATCAGATAAGGATTTCAAAAAGTTTGTTATTTTCGTTTATATACTCAAATGAGAGGTTGTGTTCAGCCATTCTCTTTGTAATATCTTCAACTACAGATCTGTCTGTCACTTCTATTCCGACCAGTGCAGGGCCGAAGTCCTTGTTGGTCTTTTTGATGTACTGGAAGTGAACCAGATCGGCATCAGGTCCGACGATGTCTCTGATAAAGGAGAGGATTACACCTGATTTTTGCGGGAAGTTGACAATGAAATAATGCTTCAGACCTTCATAAATAAGAGATTTTTCGCGAATTTCTTCCATTCTGATGATATCGTTGTTGCTTCCGCTGACGATGCATGCCACTCTCTTGCCCCGTATCTGGTCTGCATAGAAGCGGAGGGCTGCTACTGAAAGCGCACCCGCAGGCTCGACTACGATAGCATTCTTGTTGTACATGTCAATGATGCTGGTACATACGGCTCCTTCGGGTACAAGGATGATGTCGTCAAGAACTTCCTTGCAAATCTCATAAGTAAGCATGCCTGCCTTCTTTACCGCTGCACCGTCAACAAACTTGTCAATATGCTCAAGCTCAACTACTTCACCTTTTTCTCTGGCAGTCTTCATGCAGGCCGCACCCGCTGGCTCCACACCTATGACCCTGGTGGTAGGTGACATCCTTTTGATATATGATCCAACTCCGGAGGCAAGTCCGCCGCCACCGATAGGCACGAAAACGAAATCAAGCGGCTCCTTCGACTGCTGCAGAATCTCATATCCGATTGTTCCCTGTCCCTCAATAATCTTCTTGTCATCGAAAGGAGGGATGAAAGTCTTGTTGCTTTCCCTTGCATATTCGATTGCCGCCTTGTTCGCTGCATCAAATGTATCTCCTGTGAGGACGATTTCGACATATTCCTTTCCGAACATCCTCACCTGATTGATTTTCTGGCGTGGAGTTGTGGTAGGCATATAAATCGATCCTTTGATTTTCAGCTTGTTGCATGAGAATGCAACTCCCTGTGCATGGTTTCCCGCACTGGCACAAACGATGCCGTTGGCGAGATTCTCAGGAGCGATAGAACGGATTTTGTTGTATGCGCCCCTGATTTTGTATGAACGGACCATCTGCAGATCTTCTCTCTTCAGGTGGACATGTGCGTCATAAGTCTGTGACAAATGGTCATTCTGCTGGAATGGCGTAGGCTCAAGTATTTCTGCAAGAGTGTTGGAGGCTTTGATAATGTCCTCAACTGCCGGAAAATATCCTGATGTGCTCATATCTATTGTGTCTTAAGTGTATTAATTAATCATGATCAATGCCATTGAAGGCTTGCTGAATTCGAGTTTGACCGTGTCTTCGCTGGCGATGTTCAGAGTAGCCTTCCACCAATTGTCAAATACCACATCGTCAGTTTTCCACTGTAGTCCTGTGGATTTGATTCTGAGACTGTTGTCCGGGCTGAATACAGATACCTTTCTTCCGATACCGCACTCCATTTCAAACGTGTCGGTGACGGCGAAAATGGTACCGTTGTCAGTGACCATCTCAACCCTTTTCGACCCGAGGTCGAACATTCTGGTATATTCCATCAGAAGGGAAACGTTCCCTATTGTATGGTCCTCCCTCAAACCGGTGCCGGCGAGTATGGTGACGGATTCCACTTCCTTAAGATTCTCCATTACCCATCTGAAAGCCTTGGTCATATCGTTGTTATCCTGTTCATCCACCTGAACGATGATGCCGGCATATTTCTTCTTCAAGGCAGGGGAGAGTGAATCCATATCCCCGATTACAAGGTCAGGAAGCCTCTCGGCTCCGAATACGGCTGCCATGTTTCTCAAATATTTGGACAAGGCACCGTCGCAGCAGATTACATAGTCGGCACTCCGAAGAAGATATCTCGGATACTCACTGCGCGGGAACTGCCCGTTGCAGACTATGACAACATTCTTATGCATGGTGTCCTGTGATATTTGATGACGTACCTTTTGTCGTCGCCCATGTCTGAGGCTCGCGGAATCCGAGGAGGAAATCCTTGACAGGCATTCTCTTCTTGCCAGAAACCTGAAGTTCGGTCACGTTGACGGCTCCGTCCGCAGTGGCAAAGGCAAGGAAATTCTTTCCGTCAGAAAGAATCTCACCGGCCTGAGCGCTAACTTTTCCACATTCGGCAAGCATAGCCTTCAGCTGTTCACCCTCGACCTTGGATGCCCTGTAAATCTTGAGTTGCTGTATCTTGTCATCCTTGACCAGCTCGGTGAAAGCTGCCGGATAAGGGCTCAAACCTCTGATGAGATTATAGATATGCCTGGTGCGTCCGTTCCAGTCGATATGGCAGAGCTCCCTTGTAATCTTTGGTGCAGGTTTGAGCACCTCGGATCCCTGGATGAAACTCTTCTGGACTCTCATCTCGACATTATTTTCCAAAATAGCCTCCACGGTCTGGACAACAAGGGCGGATCCCATTTCCATGAGTTTGTCATGGACTTCACCCACAGTCTCGTCAGGCCCGATTAGGCACTGCTCCCTCATCATGATATTTCCGGTATCCATTCCGTCATCAATCATGAAAGTCGTGACTCCGGTGGCTTTTTCACCGTTGATCACTGCCCAGTTGATAGGGGCGGCACCCCTGTACTGCGGCAGAAGGGCTGCATGAAGGTTGAAAGTACCGAGCTTAGGAATCTCCCATACAACCTTAGGAAGCATTCTGAAGGCCACGACAACGAAAAGGTCCGGCTTCCATGCCTTGAGAGCATCAATGAACTCCGGGTCCTTCAATGAAACAGGCTGAAGCACAGGAATCCCGTGTTCCACAGCATATTTCTTGACGGCACTTTCATTGACTTTAAGTCCACGGCCGCTTGCCTTGTCAGCTACTGTAACAACTCCGACAACTTCAAATCCGTTGCGGATGAGTTCGTCCAGAGGTGCGACTGCAAACTCCGGAGTACCCATATATACGATTCTGGTCTTCTTGAAAAATCCCATGACTTTAGTTTTTACTTTCCTGAATCCGCTCTTGACCGAATCCATGCTGAAAATTGAAGAATCATTGATTGCCTTCCAGCTCAGGAACATTCCGAGAGGGAAGAGCACATAGCTGGAAATGAACACTCCCGTGAAAGGATCGACTGCGCCGTCCCTGGCCAATTTTGTTCCTGAAATGTCCACAACCCAATACAGGACGAAGAAGAGCACCGAAATGATTGCCGGCGTTCCAAGTCCTCCCTTTCTGATAAGAGCGCCAAGAGGAGCTCCGATGAAAAAGAAAATGAAGCACGCAATGGACAGGGCGAACTTCTTAAGAATACCGATGTCTATCCTCCTGAGGGTGAATGTATAATGGAACCTGTCCCTTGAATAGTTCATGAGGGTCATCTGCAATTCTTCGGCATTTGACTTGGCCTTTTCAAGGGCAGCAATCTCCTGGTCGAGATTCTTCCACTGGTTCAATTCCACGTTTTCAAAACCCACTCTTGACTCAATCTTCACCTGGGCCGTGTCGAGCTGGTTGCTGTAGCGGAGGACACGATTGTTCATGATAGAAACGATATTGCTTGCCCTGGCGCTGGAATCAAGACGTCCGATGGAGTCCTGACCATGGTACAATTGCTTGAGGTTCATCGAATTGACTTCGTCGTCATATCTTACGGAGTCCGATTTCTCAAAAGCATAGTTTTTCAGAGGAATGATCATCTCCTGCTTCTGGAAATCAATCTTCTGAAGCTGGAGAGTCGTATCTCTGTATTTCTTTGTATTTGTTTCCTCATAATTGCTTCCGTTGTACAGTACGAATGAAAGATAGTCCTTGTCCCTGGACATCTTCATGAGCGCGGAATCTGCAAGGGTGATGCTGGTATTGCCTTTGTTACCGGTGTGGTTATATACCATCACTCCGTGCATCATTCCGGTCTTGTCGTCGCGCTCGTCAACCCTGAGGATATAGCCCTCGATACCGTTGTAGAACGTACCTGTCGGAATCTTGATTTCTTCCTTGGTCCTGCCTATGTCGTCACGCAGAGTATAAATCTTGTTGTAGGCTACCGGTATGAGGTCATTTGATATGAAAAAGGCTCCGATGCTTATGATGAATGATGCTATGCATAGCGGAGTCAATACCCGTGTGAGCGATATGCCGGCCGCCTTGATTGCCAGAAGTTCGTTGTTTTCTCCGAGAGTTCCCAGAGTCATCATTGAGGCAAGCAGGGTGGCAAGTGGAAGGGACAGAGGCAGCAATGTCGCGCTGCCCCAGCCCAAAAATTCCAATATTACCTTGAAACTCAAGCCTTTGCCGACAAGTTCGTCAATGTACAGCCACAAGAACTGCATCATCAGTATGAATACGACGACCAGCAGGATCGCTATGAACGGTCCTATGAATGACTTCAGTATGAACTTGTCCAGTTTCTTCATCAGCTTGAGCAGTCGGCTTTATTTTGTTGCAAGTTCAATCATTTTTGCAAGAGCAGCCTGAAGGCCTTCGACATTCTTTCCTCCGGCTGTTGCAAGGCCAGGCTGTCCGCCGCCGCCACCGAGAATCAGTTTTGCAGCATCGCGGATATCCGCTCCGGCATTGTGTCCTGCTTTTACGAGGTCAGCCGAGTACATAAGAAGAAGCTGAGGCTTGCCGTCAACCTCAAATGCTGCTGCAACTGCCAGATTCTCAGCTTCTTTCTGAAGAAGGAACGCTGCATTCTTAAGCATGACCGGATCGCAAGGCGTGTCAATTGAAACGACATTGACTCCATTGATTTCCTTACCTGCAGTCTTGAGGTAGTTCTTCATGGTCTCGCTCTTTTCCTTGAGCACCTGCTCCATCTGTTTCTTGTAGCCGTCGTTCTCCTCAATCATCTTCCTGATTGCACCGGCAAGGTCAGGGGCATTGTTGAAGAAGGCTTTCACAGCCCTGAGAGTGGTTTCCATCTCATCCACGATAATCTCTGCTCCCAAACCCGTAGTAGCCTCGATACGGCGAACACCGGCAGCGATTGCACTTTCACTGACAATCTTGAAGAAACCGATCTGACCTGTAGCGGCTGCGTGGCAACCTCCGCAAAGCTCGCACGAATCTCCGAAACGCACCACGCGCACCTTGTCACCGTATTTTTCGCCGAAGAGAGCCATGGCACCCATCTGCTGAGCCTGCTCCATGGTGGCGCTGCGCATCTCGTCGAGAGGGTAATTTGAACGGATAAGCTCATTCACCCTGTTTTCCACGAGGTCGATCTGCTCGTTGGTCATCTTCTCGAAATGAGAGAAGTCGAAGCGGAAGTACTTGTCACAAACATAGGAACCTTTCTGCTCGACATGTGTTCCGAGAATCTCCCTCAGAGCCTGATGCAGAAGGTGGGTTGCAGTGTGGTTGTTCTCAATGCTGAGCCTTCTCTGCCTGTTTACGTGCAGGCTGAAGCTCTCTGTGCAGTCTGAAGGAATCCTTTCAGCCACGTGGATGGTGAGGTTGTTTTCCTTTATTGTGTTGATGATATTGATCTTCTCGCCGCTTTCTGACTCGACATAACCGGTGTCGCCTACCTGTCCTCCCATTTCTCCATAGAACGGAGTGCGCTCAAACACAAGCTGGTACATAGTTTTGTTCTTTGCCTTGACAGTGCGGTGGCGGGTGAGCTGGACACCTTCGATGTCAGTGCAGTCGTAGCCGAGGAACTCGATGTTCTCACAGTGGGTGAACTCTACCCAGTCTCCCGATTCGATGGCAGTGGCGTTGCGTGCCCTGTCCTTCTGTTTCTGGAGTTCAACGTTGAAACCTTCGATGTCGATGGTGTAGCCGTTCTCCGAAGCGATGAGCTCCGAAAGGTCGATAGGGAAACCGAAGGTGTCATAGAGTACGAATGCGTCTTCTCCAGATATGACTTTGGTCCCGGATGATTTTGCCATGATGTTGTCCATCAGGCGGATACCTCTGTCAAGAGTACGGAGGAAGGCCATTTCCTCTTCCTTGATGACCCTCTCTATGAGAGTCTGCTGTTTTGCAATCTCAGGATAGAACTCGCCCATGTCATCTACCAGCTGGCTTACCAGACGGCAAAGGAAAGGCTCATTGAATCCGAGGAAGGTGTAGCCATAGCGGACAGCGCGGCGGAGGATACGTCTGATGACATAGCCAGCCTTCACATTGGAAGGAAGCTGGCCGTCAGCAATTGAGAAACTGATTGCACGGATGTGGTCAGCAATAACCCTCATTGCAATATCCTCTTTCTCATTCACTCCGTATTTGTGGCCTGAAAGTTCCTCGATCTTGGCAATCATTCCTGTGAACACATCTGTGTCGTAGTTCGATTTCTTGCCCTGGAGTGCCATGCAGAGGCGCTCGAAGCCCATTCCTGTGTCCACGTTCTTGTTCGGAAGAAGTTCAAGTTCGCCGTTTGCCTTGCGGTTGTACTGCATGAAGACATTGTTCCATATTTCAATCACAAGAGGATTGTCCTTGTTCACGAGCGATGCTCCCGGAACGGCTGCCCTCTCTTCGTCGCTGCGCAGGTCGATGTGAATCTCCGAGCAAGGACCGCAAGGGCCTGTATCTCCCATTTCCCAGAAATTGTCGTGTTTGTTGCCGAGCAGGATCCTGTCCTCCGGTAGATGTTTCTTCCATGCCTCCATTGCCTCGGTGTCGAGGCTTGTGCCATCGGGTTCATAACCCTCGAACACGGTTGCATAGAGTCTGTCCTTGTCAATCTTGTAAACGTCGGTCAGAAGCTCCCAAGCCCAGTCGATTGCCTCTTTCTTGAAATAGTCGCCGAAGCTCCAGTTGCCGAGCATCTCGAACATTGTGTGGTGGTAAGTGTCGCGTCCAACCTCTTCGAGGTCATTGTGTTTACCGCTGACCCTGAGGCACTTCTGGCTGTCGCACACTCTGTTCCACTTCGGAGCACTGTTGCCCAGGAACCAATCCTTGAACTGGTTCATGCCGGCGTTGGTGAACATAAGCGTAGGGTCGTTCTTTACTACCATCGGAGCTGATGGCACTACATGGTGGCCTTTTGACTCGAAAAAGTCAAGGAAGGCTTTTCTGATTTCCTTTGAAGTCATATCTTGTTTGTTTATATCCAAATTCAAAAGTCCGTAATTACGGAATAACTCGCAAAATTACATAAAATTTCAGTAATTGCCGATTTTTTCTTTGCATAAGACCTCAATTTTGTTGTTTTCAAATTTTTGATTATCTTTGCGCGTTATGGCTAACAAAGGAAAATATATTTTCAATTTCAAAACTCTCATGTACGAGGAGGAAAGGGAGTCGAAAGCGTCAAATGTATGGCGCTCAGTGGCTTATTTTGCCTCGACCATCGTGATGGCCATGCTCTATTTCTGGATTTATACCTCTGTCCTCGGTCTTGAATCACCGAAGACAATACTCCTTAAAAAGACAAATGACAGGTGGTGTTCCAAGATTGAAGTCATGAACAGCAACCTCGACAAATATCAGAGCACGCTTGAAGCCCTCGAACTCAGGGACGACGACATATACAGGTCAATCTTCGGTATGAATGAGATTTCTCCGGAAGTCAGGAACGCCGGATTCGGTGGTGTAAACAGGTATGGATGGCTGGAGGAAGTTGACCGTGACGGCTTGCTCAGAAAGACGGTTGTCAGGCTGGACGTGCTCACCAAGAAATCCTATGTCCAGAGCAAATCCTTCGATGAGGTGGCCTTGCTTTCCAAGCGTGCCGGTGACATGGCCTCATGCATTCCGGCGATTTCTCCGGTAAATACCGACAAGTCAAAATACAGATTATCAAGCACTTTTGGATACAGGGCCGATCCTTTTACCAAGAAAACCAAACTCCACAGCGGCGTTGACTTCGCCATGAAACCGGGCAATCCGGTCTATTCCACAGGTGACGGAGTGGTGGAAAGCGTAAGCTTCGAATTCTTCGGATATGGCAATTCCATCGTTATAGACCACGGCTTCGGATACAAGACCAGATACGCTCACATGAAATCCATCAGCGTAGTGGAGGGCATGAGCGTCAAAAGGGGCGAATGCATAGGCGAGACAGGCAATACGGGACGTTCATCCGGACCACATCTTCATTATGAGGTAATCTATAAGGACAGGCAGGTGAATCCGGCCAATTACTACGACCTTGACATTGCACCTTCGGAATATGCCGCCATGGTTCAGGCAAAAGAGATCACATCGGAAAGAATCACCCTGCATCCTTCCCATAGAAAGTCCAAACGATGAATATGAGCAACCGCTATATATTGGATGACGACAATAATGTCAGGAAGGTCA